>CAKZOA010000291.1 GCA_937132035.1 uncultured Desulfobulbaceae bacterium
CGATATCGCCATCTTAGGCGTCCATCGCAAGCCACCGATGATAGACCACAAGCGTATTACCGGTGTCTGCGAGTTGCCGCTGGCCATTGCCTCCTGTCCGCTGGGCGCTGTTAAACCGACGAAGGTCGAGGTTGATGGTAAGGAGATCAAGTCGGTCAAGGTCACCGTTGAGCGCTGTATGTTCTGCGGTAACTGCTACACCATGTGCCCGGCCATGCCCATGGCCGATCCGGAAGGCGACGGTATCGCCATCCTGGTGGGCGGCAAGGTTTCCAACCGGATCAGCCAGCCGAAATTCTCCAAGATGGTTATCCCGTTTCTGCCGAACAACACCCCGCGCTGGCCTGAGACCGTTGAAGCGGTTAAAAAGATCCTTGAGGCCTACTCCAAGGATGCACAGAAGTATGAGCGTGTCGGTGACTGGGCCGAGAGAATCGGTTGGGAGAAATTTTTCGAGAAATGTGATATTCCCTTCACTGAAAAGAGCATCGATGACTATCGCCTTGCGTACGACACCTGGCGGACCAGTACTCAGTTCAAGTACACGAGCCATATCAAGTAATTAAGTGTGATAACCTACTGTGCTGCTCCGGTAGTCGGCGCAGCACAGTATTGAGATGCTTTCTTCTATACATTCTTTTTTTAAAGGAGAAGAACATGGCCTTAAGTAAAGAAGAGCTCAAAGCAGCAATACTGGAGAAAGCAACAAAATCTCCGAAACCCCAGTTGTACATCAAAGATTTTTACAAATGTGATACGGAGGCCAAGCCCCGTCAGATTAAAAATATTGCCAACGAGATGGTTCGCGAAGGCTCACTGATGTTCTGGTCTTCGGGTTCCACCACTATGTACGCTCTTCCTGCTCGTATTCAGAACGAGGAGAAAAAAAAGGAAGAATAGTAACGCGGTTGTGTTATCAATGCTATACGAATGCGGAGCCTTCACCAGGGTTCCGCATTTTTTTTGGCATTCTTCTCCCTATTCAAAGTCTCTCCCGCATGTTCAGAAGACTCCACAGCTCGCCTGTATTTACCTGGGATTCGGGCCTAATGTCTTGGGGTTTGTCCATCCACGAAAGTTTTTTCTCTTTGAGGGGATCTGCATATGGCAGCTGCGATTCACACCTTCAGCTCTTTGCCTTCAACAAATACCACTGCGGCTGAGCTGGCGGCCGAAGGCGCCGCGCACGGCGAAATCGTCCGCGCCTACAGTCAGTCGCAAGGGCGTGGCCGGCTCGGGAAGATCTGGTCGTCACCCCCAAACAAGGGGCTCTATTTTTCTCTCATTCTCAGACCTCGCCTCTCTGCAGAAGATTATCCCAAACTGACAATGACCACCGGTGTCGCTGTTGCCACTGTACTGGAGCAACTGTGCGGCCTGGAGGTCATGCTTAAATGGCCCAATGACATACTTGTCGAACAGAAAAAGTGTGCAGGAATCCTCTGTGAGGCTCATCTTGCCGGTGATGAAGAACAGCGATTTGGTGTAGTCGGCATCGGTCTGAACGTCACCACCGCGAGAGAAGATTTTGCCCAGGAGCTGCGTGTTGGCAGTACCTCTCTGCTGCTGGCGACGGGAAACGAGTACCATCCGGAGGTGCTCCTCCGGCACCTGACCGCCGCGGTACTTGAACACGTTGCCTGGCTGGAGAATGAGGGATTTAAACCGTTGCTTCAACAATGGAAAAAACGTGATTTTCTGAAAGGAAAGTGGCTCAAGTGGCTTACCCATGCACGGGAGATAATATACGCCCAGGCACAAGGCCCCGACGATCACGGCAACTTGCTGGTGCAAGATGAGGTGGGTGTTGTCCACCGGGTACTCTCAGGCGATATCAGTCTGGCAGGCAACGGTGGAGGGGCCGGTGAATAATACGTTCGGCGGGCTCCTTTGTGACTGACCGGTCGCAGTGGCGAGCCCTGCGACCGGTCGGTTTTCAATACCGGTAATACTCGGGTTTAAAGGGACCATCGACCTTGACACCGATATACTTGGCCTGTTCTTCCGTCAATGTCGTCAAATTTGCCCCAATCTTCTGGAGGTGGAGTTTGGCCACCATCTCATCAAGCTCTTTGGGTAGAAAGTAGACCTTATTGTCGTAACTTCCATGATTTTTCCAGAGTTCGATCTGGGCAAGAACCTGATTGGTGAAGGAATTGCTCATGACGAAACTGGGATGGCCTGTGGCGCAACCGAGGTTGACCAGACGGCCTTCAGCCAGAACAATGATTTTTTTTCCGTCGGGAAAGGTGACATGGTCCACCTGTGGTTTGATGTTATCCCAGGGAAGATCCCTGATACCGGCAATATCGATTTCGGAGTCAAAATGCCCGATATTGCAGACGATGGCCTCCTGGGGCATGGCCTCCATATGAGCACGGGTGATAACCTTGAGGTTACCGGTACAGGTGACGAAGATATTGCCCAGGGGAGCCGCCTCCTCCATGGTGACGATTTTGTAGCCCTCCATGGCTGCCTGCAGGGCGCAGATCGGATCGATTTCGGTGACAAAGACATTGGCCCCCATGCCTCGCAAGGCCTGGGCACAGCCTTTGCCGACGTCGCCGTAGCCGACTACCACGACATTCTTGCCGGCGATCATGACATCGGTGGCGCGCTTGATGCCGTCGATCAGCGATTCGCGGCAGCCGTAGAGATTGTCGAATTTTGATTTGGTCACCGAATCATTGACGTTAATGGCCGGGCACATCAGGGTCTTTTCTTTGGCCATTTCATTGAGTCTGTGGACGCCGGTGGTTGTCTCTTCGCTGATGCCGACGATGCCTTTGATATCGTCCCTGTACTTTTCATGCATAATCAGGGTGAGATCGCCGCCGTCGTCGAGAATGAGGTTGGGACGCCAGTTATCAGGGCCGAAGATCGTCTGGTCGATACACCACCAGAACTCTTCTTCGGACTCGCCCTTCCAGGCGAAAGTGGGGATACCGACGGCGGCCATGGCCGCCGCGGCGTGATCCTGTGTGGAGAAAATGTTGCAGGAGGACCACCTGATCTCAGCCCCCAGCTCGACAAGGGTTTCCATCAATACAGCGGTCTGGATGGTCATGTGCAGACAGCCGGCGATGCGGGCACCTTTGAGCGGCTGTTCCTGGTGGTATTTCTCGCGCACCGCCATAAGACCCGGCATTTCAGTCTCGGCAATTTCGATTTCCTTCCTGCCCCATTCGGCCAGGGAAATATCGGCCACCTTATAATCGTCTGTCATATCTACTTCCTCATGATTCTGTATATGGGTGCATATCCCGAAGCTGTTGAAGAGGACTGGGGACTGCGCCCGGTGTAAAAATGTTTCTGCTCAGATTCCGGCGACGGCCTTGAGTTCCAGGGCCTTGTCAACTTTCTCCCAACTGAACTGCGGCAGTTCTCTGCCGAAGTGGCCATAGGCAGCCGTCGCTTGATAGATGGGTCGGAGAAGGTCAAGCTGCCGGACAATGGCTTTTGGTCTGAGGTCGAAGCATTCGGTGATGATTGCCTTAATGCGATCATCCGATACCTTGCCTGTACCGAATGAATTAACGTTAATGGAGACTGGATTGGAAATGCCAATGGCATAAGCTATCTGCACTTCTACTTCGGAGGCGATGCCGGCGGCGACGAGATTCTTGGCGACATATCGTCCCATATAGGATGAGCTGCGGTCTACTTTAGAAGGATCCTTGCCGGAGAAGGCGCCACCGCCATGGGATCCCTTGCCGCCATAGGTGTCAACGATGATCTTCCTGCCAGTGACACCGCAGTCGCCGACGGGCCCTCCGATGACAAAGCGACCGGTGGGGTTGATAAAATACTTGGTATTGCCATCAACCATGTCGGCGGGCAGGGTGGGTTTGATGACTTCCTCCATCACCGCTTCTTTGAGATCCTCATAGGAAATCGATTCATCATGCTGGGTGGAGAGTACCACGGCTTCGATGCGTTTGGGAACCCTGTCTACGTATTCTATGGTAACCTGGCTCTTGGCGTCTGGTCGCAGCCAGGGCAGTTTGCCTTCTTTGCGAACCTGCGCCTGCTTCTGGGTAAGGCGGTGGGCGTAGGTTATGGGCATGGGCATGAGAACATCTGTTTCATTGGATGCGTAGCCGAACATCAACCCCTGGTCGCCGGCACCCTGATCGAGATCGACGCCACTGCCTTCGTCTACCCCTTGAGCAATATCTGAGGACTGTTTGTCGATGGAGGTGAGGATGGCACAGGACTGCCAGTCGAATCCCATATCGGATGAGTTGTAGCCGATTTCGCGGATGGTGTTTCTCACTACCTGGGGCATATCAACCCAGGCACTGGTAGTAATTTCGCCAGCAATAATGGCCATGCCGGTGGTAACCAAGGTTTCGCAGGCTACGCGGGCGGCTGGGTCCTGGTCGAGAATGGCATCGAGGATGGCATCGGAAATCTGGTCGGCGACTTTATCGGGATGACCTTCCGAGACAGATTCCGAGGTGAACAGATAATTTGACATGTTTCGACTCCGTACTGGTCTGTTATAGTGTATACGTTCGATGGGGCAACTAAGAACCGAAGGTTTACGTTGAGCACAATCCTGTATAATAAAGCATTCTCGGAGATGGTGCCATCGAGAAAAGAAATTACTGAGGATAAAAAGCTTTTTTTTCGGTGCTGATAGCAGTAAAAAGGCAGACAAACATTTCTTGATAAACAGATGACAGTGAATAGTGTAGAAGACGCTGGAGAGAGGCCGGGGACGTTGCCGGTCGGCCCAGGCGAATGTGTATTTGACCATCAAAACAATAGCAGGTTGTATATGTCGATTGAAGAAGCCAGAAATGTTCTGCTCATTGAAGAGCAGGGACTTTCGGCGGTACGCGAAAAAATAGGTGAGAGTTTTGAAAGGGCCATCGAGGTGATTCTCAGGTGCTCCAGTCGCATTGTTATAACGGGGATCGGTAAATCTGGAATCATAGGTCAGAAAATCGCCGCAACCTTGAACAGCACGGGGACGGCTGCGTTTTTTCTCCACCCAGTGGAAGCTCTGCATGGTGATTTGGGGATGGTTGCTTCGACAGATGTTGTTATCGCCATTTCCTATTCGGGCAATACCAGCGAGCTCAACCTGCTCCTGAGCAGTCTCAAGAAACGAGGTGTGAGCATCATCGCCATGACCGGAGGACTGGATTCGGCGCTGGCCAAAGCCGCTGATATCACTCTTGATATAGGTATACCACGGGAGGCATGTCCGCTTGGCCTGGCACCGACCACCTCGACGACAGCGACGCTGGCGATGGGCGATGCCCTGGCGGTGGTGCTGTTGAACCGCAAAAAATTTCGGGAGGCCGATTTTCGCCATAATCATCCTGGTGGCAGCCTCGGGGAGCGGCTCAAGGTCAAGGTGAAAGAGGTGATGGTGACCGGCAGCAGGGTTCCGGTCATCGGCGACAGCGACTCTGCAATCAGCGCGGTGAGAATCCTCAATGAGAAAAATCTCGGAGCTGTGCTGATCGTTGATAACGAGGACAAGGTTGTAGGGATTCTCACCGACGGCGACGTACGCCGCTATATTGCCGACCAGGAGACGTTTAACGGATCGCAATCCAACGAAGTGATGACGCCCGAGCCGGTCTGCATCGATGCCGATATGCTCGCGGCAGATGCCTTGTCCATCATGCAGCGACATGAGATTACAATCCTGCCCATCGTTGATGCTATGGGAAGGCTTGTGGGAATGCTGCATCTCCATGACCTGCTCGGTAAGGGAGAATTCCGGTTTCTTGTTTGAATTAACTTCAACGCAAAGGAGCGAACATGTGTCAGGTGAGTGCCTATGTCAAAGACAACGGTGGTGAACAGCTGCTGAAAGAGAACGTCACCAGCCTGGAGATACTGGAGAAGGGGCTGCGTCTGAGTACGCTTTTTGAAGGCCCGACGACGCTGGAGGATCTGAAACTGCGTTCAATCGATTTCAGCGGCGGCCGCCTTGTTCTCGAAAAAACGGAGCCTTAACCTGTATTTTCCAAGAGTTGAGATGGGGCTGCCCAACGGGGGGAGCAGAGCATATCGACTTGCCGAAGGGGGAAAAAGAACCATCACCTTTTTCTCATGGGCAACTGTTCATCCATGCGTCCTTCAAGAAAAAAGTCAATTGCTTGATATGTAAGTATATACAACGAATCGTCGTCCAATTTTCGTGAAATGTTCAGGGAAAACTCTTTGCAAAGGTCAAGACAATGGAAGAAATGGAAAAACTGAGAGTGCTGCTGCCCCACTGGATTGAGCATAACACCGGCCATGAGAATGACTGTGCGAAGTGGTCTGAAATCGCCCGCCGGGAAGGGCAGGACAAAGTCGCCGACTACATTGATGAGGCGGTGCAGGCAATGCAGGAAGTCAACCGTCTGCTGCACAAGGCCTTGAGTGAAGCCGGTGGTCCCAGTCAGAATCAGGACCATCATCACCATCATCACTAGTCCCGCGCTTTCATCTTTTCACTGAGTAGATGATCGAGGCATCACCGGTGGAGCTGCAGCCTTCTGCCGCAAGCTTTTTGGGGGATTGCAGGGTCAAGTATCAGCAGGCGCACTCGTATGGGGAAATACCAGGCGAGCCGGATACTTCATCAAAAATGGACGATGCCGTGCTTTATACGCGAATGATATCAAGTGACGAGTCGTTTCATCTCCTTGTCGAGCAGACCAGCTCAAATGGTCGTGAAATAATCAGGCCAGGAGTGTTTCGCAGAACTGTAACCCTCTTTTGAGGGTAAGGCGTTTTTAGAAAAAAAAGCTCATGCAGGCGCAACCATAAATATGGGAAATCTTGCGAGCATTGATTTTTTGAAAGAATAGCGCGGCAATGGACGGTAAGCGAACACCGTGAGAGTCTGGAAAGGTATTTTCTCCAAGAGGCTCCTTCCTAGCTCGATTCGCTGTAGAACTGCCAGGTATTTGTGGCCGGGTTGTAGCTGTAGAACAAGACCAGCCGCAGTTTTCTACCGCGGTTGCTTTCCAGGCACTGGAGTTCATAGAGTTCCCTGCCGTCGTCCAAATAACGTACAAACGTGGCTTTGGGGTCGCTTAAATACTCAGGAACAGCAGCACTGTAGTTGGCTTCGAAGATCTCCTTGTAATTACTCTCCAGGTAGGCGATACGTCTTGAAATTGCCGCCTTGCCACGTGTTTCGGAGATCGTTTGTCGGGTGCCGCTGATGATGGCCTTGAACTCCTTGTCGTTTTTGAAACCGCTGTCGACCACGACGTCGATGACCTGATTGAGAGCGGAAATCGCCTGCTCGTACTGCTGCTGCAGTAGTCTGGCATCCGCTTCCTGTTTGTGTTGCACTATCCGGGCTCGCAGGATAATGCGTTCGAGTTGCTGCTGGATCTCTTCGGGGTTGATGCGCTGCAGCAACTCGCGCTTTGCGTTCAACAGTGAGATTGCCTCCTGATATTGTTCGATAGCATTGTTCCACTGGGATTGAGAGAAGGCATCGCGGGCATTGTTAATGAGAGAAAACAGTTCGGCCTCGGCCATATTGGCATAGAGTGATTCTGCATCTTTACCCTGGCCCTCTTCAGGGGTTATTTCTCGCAGCTGCAGGGCCTTTTCGTATTGCTTGATGGCACTCTCCCAATCGTTGGCGTCAAAGTATTTCTTCCCAAGATCAAGGTGCTGGAGGTATTTGATCTCCTGGACTTTGGGCTGGATTTGGGCGATAAGATCGCCACCAAGTTCCTCCGGTAGACTCTCGGCTGTAGCCAGGGCAGCAGAAAACTGTTCGAGACTTTTCTCCAATTCGCCTCTGGACATCAGCGACAGTCCCCTGTCCGTGGAGAGGTTGATATCGGCAATCCGGATTCGATCCTCAAGTTCCCGCAGCAGGCTTTCTTCGAAGCTGTCGTGGATCGGCTTAGCAGTTTTCAGGGCTTCTGAGTATTTATCGGCCGCCTTCTTCCACTCAGCCTGTTCAAGCAAAGCATCACCTTCCTGCTTTTGCCTGTTAAACTCCTGTACTCTGGTCATGTCAGATTTCTTGACATATTTACCCTGAAAAAGAACGCGTCCGGAGAGTCCCTGGACCATCGCATCTGAAGTGAGGGTTCGATTGATTTGTTTTTGCAGGACGTCGCGCTCGTTTCGTTTAAAAAGGCTGATTTTTTTCAAGTCTTCTAGAGCGGCCTCGCATTCGGCACGGGCCTGGCTGAACTGGTTTTTTTCCAGGAGTTGGCGGCACTGTCCATACAGCAGAGTCGCCCGTTCCAACTTTGATCTGGCGCCGAAGAAAGGGGTAATGAAAACTATGGCCAGGACCACGATGAGTATTCCGCCGAGAATGGGAAGAAAGCGAATAGTGCTCTTGGTGGTCTCTTCAAAAAAGGCCACTCGTTTTTTGGCCGACTTCGTTGTCGCTTGATCTCCGGCACCAGCGCTATCGTCGTCGCCGACCTGATCGTCCTCCAGAGCCCAGTCATCGCTGGCCAGTTCCACTGAGCGTGTGGCCCTTTCTATGCTTTCCTGAATGTTGGGAAAATCCGGAACCGTTTCTTCGACTTTCTGGAAAAGCTCCAAGGCGGACTCGGGGTCTCCCTGATGTTCGGCCTCGTCGGCTTCTTTCTGCAGTTGGGTGGCTTTGGCGAGCAGTGAGGAAATCTTCGATTCGATCTCCGGACGATCCTCAAACTGTTCATCTTCGGGAAGTTCTTTGAGGAACAGAGACAGTTCGTAGAACCGCTTCTGACGAATAAGCAGGTGTATGCGATTGAGGGAACTTTTACCGGTGGTCTGGGGGCTGGCGGGAAAACTGATCTCTTCTTCCTCGAGCATTGTTGAATCATTGTCGAGAAAGTCGGCGGGGGCTGCCAAGTCGTCTTCTTCGAGCGTATCCATGTCGTGTGGCATGAGGTCATCTTCGTCGAGGAAGTTTATGGCCTCTTGCTGGGGTTCCGAGACGTTCAGATCGACTTTTTCAAAAGGCAGCTGGCCGGCTATCTTGGTGTACCAGGCCAGGGCGGACTCATTGAAGGCATTCTCGGTAGAATAGATTTCACCTGTGATCATTCTGCCGATATAGATAATCAGATCAGAGAGGGTACGGTCTTTGTTCCAATATTCTCCAATGCATATGGCTGCCTGGTCAAAATCGGGATGAAACGTCGGCGTTTTTGGGGTGCAGCTCGGTGGAAAATGAGGGTAGCCAAAGGGGATGTTAATGAAGATGGAGTGCTCGCGTGATTGGACCACCTTGCCGTTTTCATCCTGAATGAGGCCCTGAAGATGATAATGTATTTCGTATTTTTCGGGCGGGTCATCGTCAAAGGGGATGACATCGATATATTGGCTATTGTCGAAATTGGCCCTGAGTTCCTCAGCTATCTGCTTGAGCTGTGTATTTGGAGTTGCCATATGGTATTGATATCAGGATGAAGTAGCGAGATCCTCATGAAAATTCAATATTGAAAACAATATTGGAAAGGAGAGGTTGTTACGCCTTTTTTACGTCACAGGCCTAGGATAACAGAGAAAAGATGTAAAATGTAGAGAAATGTGTTTTTATCTGATTATTAAGGTGAAAAAGTTGAAATAAATAACCACCTTTGATAGAGCACAGAAGACAGAAGAGGAACCGGGGCAAGAATGGCCGCTCTCTCACCGGTAATGTCATCTCATGTAATCTAAGGCTTAGTAGGTAGATGAAAACCTTTCGCACCGTATTTTGTATCATCGAAGACAACAATTGTCCACTCTACGAGCTCGATGAGGAGTTTGTACTGACGCAAAAATCCCTCGCCTTTCCCGAAGGGAAAGAGAGCTGTCTCATCCTTGTCCGTGAGGTCACCCAGCTCCTTTTTCAACTTCTCGACGAAACAGAAAGCCCTGATTACAAAAGGAAATATACCTGCAGTGGCTGTACTGGCCTGATAAAGTTTCAGCAGATACAGACAGCAGAAGATCACCAGTCGGCCAACGCCGAGTCGCTTCTCAGCGCCAAGGAACAAAAACTGTTCGATAAAATTCGCGATTATCCCCTGCTCAAAGCGATCCCGGCCAACCATTTGAAGAAATTCATCAGCTGTTTCCGGGGCAGGATCGTCAAGAAAGACGAGGTGGTCATCTGCAAGGGTGAATTGAATGAAAACCTCTTTATTATTCTTGCCGGTGAGGTGATTGTCGAAGATGGTGATGTGCCCATCACCAGGCTGGGCGAAGGGGAGCTCTGCGGCGAGATGAGCTATTTCGGCGACAGCATTGCCAGCACATCGGTGCGTTCTCTTGAAGAGAGCAGGTTGCTGGCGATCAGCGGCAAGGATTTTAGCCAGCTCATCAAGAAATCCCAGGCCCTACAAATTCATATGGCGCGGCTGCTGGCGGAGAGGCTGTCCAAGGCCAACAGTATCCGAGCCCAAGACTTCGAATCATCCATGCAGGGACGTTTGAGCGAGATGGCTCCAGCCGAACTGCTGCAGGTTTTTCATATGCACCAAAAGACCGGGGTGCTGACGCTCGATCTGCCCAAAGGCAAGGCACGGGTCTCGTTTCTTGAGGGCTCGATCGTCCTTGCCAGTTATAACAACAAGAGCGGCCAGGATGCCGTCTTCGCCATTCTCGTGGAGCGGGAGGGAATCTACAATTTCACCACAGGACTGCCGGAGCAGGAGATGAAGCAGTCGGCCATCGGTGATTTCATGATGCTGTTGATGGAAGGCGTCAAAAGGGGAGATGAAGAATAGCAGCGTTTCGCCTCCAGCAGCAACCCCAACGGACTACGGGAGATGGTTCTGCAGCGGGGGCAGGGTGAGGATTTCCATGAAAGAAAAGACGTGGTAGTCGGCCTCCAGAGTGGGATTCTTGAAGGCCACCAGCGGAACGGAGCAGGCGGCCGCGTGTTCGGCATCGATTATGGAATCGCCTATGAATATGGCCTCATCCGGTGAGCAGCGGAAGTGCTCAAGAATTTCATCGAGGCCGTCCGGCGCCGGTTTGGGCCGCCTGGCTGTCTCGGAGGTAACGATCTTGGTGAAATAGCCTTCGAGCTTGAAGGTTCTCAACAGCGGCATCATGGTGTTGCCGCGGTTGGTGGATATGGCCAGATGCAGTTGACCCTTGACCCTGTCGAGAAACTCGACAAGGTCCTCTTCCATGATCATATGGGGCAGTACATGCTCGTAGCCTTGCGCCCGGCGGAAGGTGTCGATCTCTTCGGGGGAGTCTTCGGGGTAGTGTCGGAAGATATGCCGGATTGCATCGAGAGCATTATGCATATGGGCGTATTCCAGCTCTTCCTCGCTCATGGGAGGATGATTGAAGTGGCGCAGGAGATGATTGTAGTACTCCTGGTTGGCCCGGCGTGAGTCGAACAGGACTCCGTCGCAATCGAAGACGATCAGTTTCACCATCATGTTTCCATCTTCCGGTCGCTGCCCCAAAAGCGGTCGCACAGCCATTGAACCCCATAGCGCAGCAACTCCCGGTCATCGTTGAGTCTGCCCTCGAGCTCCTTTTTCGAAGGGGCGGGTGTCAGGGAGCCATCGAGTAATTTGGCCCGGAACTCATCGAGATTATAGAGACAGGAGACGAAAAGTTCCGTCTGTTCTGTACTCAGGCGCACTCCTTGGCGGATGCGGTCGTGTTGGAGCAGAGGCACGAGGATGTCATTCATGGCATTATAGACGTCGAGACCTTGGGCTATGCTGTATTGGAGAGGCGTCTGTCTGGCCTCTTCCGCAAATCCTTTGCAGTGGTCTTCGCAGAGCAGCACATAGAAGTCCTGCACCGAGTTGTCGTCCCTGCGCATCGAAGCCCTGCCCATGGGGTAGGCGCGGCAGGCGCCGGGGCGATCGGCATAGACGGTGCAGCCCTCTTTATTGACGAAGACGCAGCTGGCCCTGCCATCGTCGACCATGGTCAGGTAGAGCCGTGGAAAAATATCTTCCTCTTCTTTTTCGATGATGACATACCTCTCGAGAAATTCACCGGAACTCATGCCCAGACCGTTTTTCAGGCGCAGGACATCGTAGGGCGTCAGCGCAAGTTCGAGATGCCTGCAGCAATGGGTGAAACAGTGCACCCCGTTGTGACAGGCAAAGGAGAATACCTCATCATCATCCACTCTTCTGAGGTTTCTGGGCATCATCGGCAGCTTTGGCATGGTACTTTCCCGTTTTGTCTTATGCTTGTCTGGGTTTCCAGAGGGTCAGCAGCGGACTGGCTATGAAAATGGAGGAATAGGTACCAATGAGAACACCGCAGAGCAGGGCGAAGGAAAAGTCATGGATGACGGAGCCGCCAAGCAGAAAAAGAGCGAGAAGAACCATGGCAGAGGTTATCGAAGTGACCGCCGTTCTGCTGATCACCTGATTGACGCTGGCGTTGATGATGGCATGCAGTGATTTCGACTCGCTTTTAAAGAGGTTTTCGCGGATACGGTCAAAGACGACGACGGAGTCATTGAGTGAGTAGCCGGCGAGGGTGAGCAGCGCCGTTATGATCAACAAAGTGATCTCGACATTCAGCAGCCAGCATATTCCAAGCACCACCAGGACATCATGGAAGGTGGCCACCGCCGCAGCCAGGCCGAAGCGCAGGTCGAATCGCAGCGCCAGGTAGATAATAACGCCAACGAGCGAGATGGCGATTGCCAGCAGCGCCTTGTCGCGCAGGACTTCGCTGACAGAAGAGCCTATTTCTGACTGGCTTTCGAGGATAAATCCTTTGTCAGCCAGTTCGGCATCGAGAATTGCGCCGACCTTTTCACCGAGATTGGCGACTACTTCTTCGGATTTCTTGACCTTGACGATGAGTCGGTTCTCGTTTTCAACCTCCTGCAGGTCGACGTTGCCCATATCCTTATTATTAAAGGCCTGTCGCACTTCGTTCATGGAAAACTGCTGTTGCGCTTTGTATTGCAGAAGCGAACCGCCGGTGAAGTCGACGCCGAGGTTGGCGCTGCCGCGGGTGATCTGGATGAAGGCGATGAGGCCGATGGTCACCAGCACCGCCGATATGGCGAAGGTGATGTTCTTAATACCCATGAAATCAAGACTGGGTTTCTTGACCATCTCCATGAAGGTCAGGCTTTTGATCTTTTTCCTTGAAGTCAGGGTGTCGAAGAACTGTCGCGAGCAGAACAGGGTTGTGAAAAGGTTGAGGATAATACCCAGCGAAAGGGTTACGGCAAAACCTTTGATGGGGCCGGTACCGAAGAGAAAGAGGGCCATGGCGGTAATCAGCGTGGTGACCTGAGAGTCGACGATGGTCGTGAAGGCCTTGCTGAAACCGCCGTCGATGCTTGATTTGACAGATTTTCCCAGCTTGTACTCTTCGCGCATCCGCTCGAAAATAAGGACATTGGCGTCGACGGCCATGCCAATGGAAAGAACGATACCGGCGATACCGGGCAGCGTCAGTGTCGCATTAAGGATGGCCAGACCGGTAAAGAGAAAAAGAATGTTGAGAACCAGGGCGGTGTTGGCGACGATGCCGGAGAGCCGGTAATAGATAATCATGAAGGCCAGAACCAGGATAGCACCGAAGACGCCTGAACTCAGACCTTTATTGATGGAATCCTGGCCGAGGCTGGCGCCTACGGTCATGTTCTGGATGATGTCGACCGGGGCCGGCAGGGCGCCGACGCGCAGGACAATGGCCAGATCGTGTGCCTCTTCGTGGGTGAAGGAGCCGGTTATCTGGGCTGAGCCACCGACTATTTTTTCGCGTATGACAGGAGCTGAACGGACGATATCATCAAGGACGATGGCCATCCGCTGACCGGTATACTTTTCTGTGATATCCGCGAAGATCTTACCGCCGCGGCTGGTCATGTCAAGGCTGACATAGGGTTCGTTGAAGGTGCCGCCGATTCGTACCTGAGCGTTTTTGACCATGTCGCCGGTCATCAGAATCTTGTTTTCCAGGAGGATGGGACGGATGAATTCTCTGCCGGTCTGCGTGTCCACCTCTTTTTCGAAGTAGACGGCAGTATCAGGTGGCAACAGGCTGGCGATGGCGCGGTTGAGTTTTCGGATTGGCTCCCCCTCCTGCCATTGACCGGAGCTTACGGCCTTGTCGACCAGCTCGGCAAGATTGAGTCCGGAATCGTCGGCCACCGCCTTAAATTCCAATTGGGCGGTGTCGCCGATGAGATTTATGGCCCTTTGGGGATCCTTGATGCCGGGAAGCTGAATGACGATCTCATCCTCTCCCTGGCGGATGATGACCGGTTCGGTGACGCCGAACTGGTCTATTCTGTTGCGGATAATTTCAAGGGACTGCTCGACGGCGTTATTTTCGATATACTCCAGTTTGGTCTCGGTAAGCTGCAGAAGGATCCTGGGAAAGCTGCCTTCTGTGTTTTCAATGGTGGCCCTGATGTCTTCGTCATCGTCGATGATGGCCTTGACCTGCTCGACGGCACCGGTATTGGGCAGAGTGAAGATGATGGTGTTCTTGCTGGCGGATCTGGTGCGTACGGCGGTAATGCCCTCATCGGAGAGGCTGTCCTTGAGGTTGGTTGCGGCAAGTTCCAGGGTGTTTTCCGCCGCCTTTTCACGGTTGACCTTCAGTACCAGATGCATTCCACCCTGCAGGTCGAGACCGAGACGAAGACCTTCGGGGGCCATGTAGGTTTTCCACCAGTCGGGGGCGTTCTTGTAAAAAGAGGGCACCACCGTGGTTATCGAGCCGATGACAAGAAGGATGAGCAGACCGAGTTTGACTTTTAACGAAGTATTCATGTATGCCTCTGATTGCATTGATTGGCAGATACCCTGCACCGCGCGGGTATGTGCGGTCAACGCCCGGGAAAAAAACGGGTGTTAAACAGCATGGCGATTATAACGCAATGCCTGAATCTTGCAAGTTCTGCCCGTAAATTGTGGTAAAAAAGAGGAAAACGAGGTTACTCCACCGCTACTCTCACTGCATTGATGGCGGTTGCCATGCAGGCAGCACCGAAACCATTGTCGATATTGACGACGGCCAGGCCTGGGGCGCAGCTGTTGAGCATACCCAGCAGGGCGCTGAAACCGCCGAGGTTGGCGCCGTAGCCGATGGATGTCGGTACGCCGATAACCGGCGCGCTTACCAGTCCGCCGACAACGCTGGGCAGGGCACCCTCCATGCCGGCGACAACGATAATGACCGAGGCGGTGGCCAGCAGGGGCTGTTTGGCCAGCAGCCGGTGCAGGCCGGCTACACCGACGTCGTAGAGTTTTTCCACCGGATGGCCAAGGCTTGCGGCGGTTACCCTGGCTTCCTCGGCCACGGGAATATCCGAGGTGCCGGCGCAGACGACGACAATCGTGCCCAGACATTTAGCGTCCTCGACGGGACGGGGATTGGCGCAGAGAATGCCGGCTTTGTGGTGATAGCTGAGCTGAGGGAGTTTTTCACGTACCGCCGCCGCTTTGTCTTCATCCACCCTGGTCATGAGCAGGACGTCGTTTTTTTGCAACAGCGAACTGCCGATGGTGATGAGCTGATCGCTGCTTTTCGAGGCCCCATAAATCACTTCCGGCCTACCGGTGCGCAAGGCGCGCTGATGATCGATACAGGCATCCTCCATATCCTCCGCAGGGTACGCGTTGATTTTTTCAAGAGCTTCGTCAATGTCGCATTTGCCGGTTTTCAGGCGGGTAAGGAGTTCCAGCAGTGTTTCCATATCTTTTGATTCCCGAAAGTTTGCTAAGAGTTCGATCTGGTGCGACCGATGCCCCTGGCCAGCGGCATGTACCTACACCTGTGATTCTCAGCTGCAATATATAAGCAGTATGCCTCTATTGTACATGGGAAAATATCGAAGGCCGCCCTGAAAGAAGATAGAGGCGGCTGGAACAATGGGCCGAAATAGGGTATATACGATGCTGTGGAAGAGCGAAGAACCGGTTCACAGACAACCTCAGCGGAGTGAGAGTTTCTATGTATGCACGTATTTATGTCCTCAGGTTTCCCAAAGATACCAGCGACAAGCCGTTTATATATAACCTTGTCAAGAAATATGACGTTGAATCGAATATTCTCAAGGCCAATATCTTCCCGCACAGGGAAGGCATGATGGTCCTCGAGCTCCGGGGCGTCAAGGAAAATGTCAAAGAGGCGCTCGAGTATCTCAAGAGCTTCGGCGTGCGGGTCAAACGTCTGGCTGCAGGCATTAGCAGGGACGAGCAAAAATGCTTCCAGTGCGGTGCCTGCACCGGAGTGTGCCCTTCCAGCGCTCTCTACGTCCGGCGTTCTGATATGGCCGTACTCTTTGATCCGGAAAAATGCACGGGCTGCAGCCTCTGCGTAACCATTTGTCCGGTGCGGGCCATGGATGTCTGTTTAGGAGAAGAACTCGATCCGGTGTAGCTCCGCAAACGCCACTCCGGCGCTGCCGGATCAAGCCATCCTTGGGGCATACTGGCTTTGGCCAGACCACCCTTCAGCTGTTAAAACGATACCGGTCAGGGGCCTCTCACCTATCCCCGAGACAATAGAAGATCATTATGGATGAAAGGGCCATCTGCGTCTGTTACTCGGAAGGCGTTTTCAATCAGGTGACTAGTTTCTGATATCACCATCAACAGAATCGAAGGACGTGTGAGGGCAGGCGACCGTCAGCGCCGCCGGGGCTGTTGCAGCTCTAGTTCGCCTGCTGCTGCAGTTCGGCAAGCAGGGTCTCGGCCCTGGGCACTATGTCGGTCTGCGGGTACATGGCGATAAGATATTTCAGGCGGATTATGGCCTGTGACGGCTCATCGGTGCGGAGATAGAACTGCGCCACGCCGAATTCATGATCGGCAAGAAATTCTTTGGCGGCGATGATCTTGGCTCTGGCGTCGACGGCGTAGGGGGAATCCGGATAGGCGTTGAGAAGCAGCTGAAATCGTTCAATGGCCTTCTGGGCGCCGGAGATGTCTCTGTCTATACTGTCGATCTGCTTGTAGTGGCACATTGCCTTTTGATACATCACATAGGGGATGGCTTCGTTGGTCGGGTGCATTTCCTCGAAGCGTTCATAGTAGGTGTAGGCTTCGTCATACTTGCCCATGTAATATGTACAGTCGGCAATTTTCAATTCCGCCAACAGCGCTTCCGGAGTGAAGCGGTGACTGTCGAGGATCTTGTTGAAATATTCAACAGCAACATAATATCTCCCCTTGTTGTACTCCTGCATGCCCTCCTCGATGAGGGTTTGAGGGGCGAGGCTCAGGTTCATGTCTTCCGGAGCCGAGGCCACGAAGAGGTCGTCGAAAAAGGTGCAGCCGGAAAGAAGGAGTGTTGCCAGAAGAGTTGCAGCCAGATTGAGCCTGTATCTGCAGAAGGCGTTCGCTGATGGTTTCATTAGGTATTGTTGACAACCTGTCGTTCAGGTGGAGTAGTGTGCTTGCTGGGGTGAACACAATACTCCGGCATGGGGGTCGCGATGTGCCGTCTCACGATCTTCTGCCGGAGGTTTCGGGATGGTCGGCCGCTGATGCTAGATTGCTTTGTTGATGAGCTCGACCAGCTGTGACTTGCCCACCGCACCTGTGATTTGATCGACAACCTCGCCGCCTTTGAACATGATGAGCGTGGGAATCGCCCGGATACCAAATTTGCCGGGGGTTACCGGGTTGTCATCGACATTCATCTTGGCGATATTGACCTTTCCTTCGTATTCTTCGGCAAGATCTTCGACGACTGGTCCGATCGCTTTACAGGGACCACACCATGGCGCCCAGAAATCAACGAGGGTAGGGGTTTCGGAACCTATGAGTGCATCAAAATCCGCGTCGCTTACCTGTTGGACCTTATCGCTTGCCATGTTTCTCTCCTTGCGTGTGTTTGCTGTTTGAAAATAGAATATAGTTGGAGGTCTTCTTCCTTAAATACGACAATACATACCCTGCTGCAGGCCAGTTTACCTTCTGCCAATTTTAGTGACAAGTAAAAATCTGATTGCAAGTGTGTTGATAAGGTAAAACGGAAAAATCGATAGTCAATAGTCCGATTATTTTCCGGTGGCATCTCCAGCGATGGTGTTTGACACCCTTTCAGACTCCGTGCTATAGTCCGATCTTTTGGCAGGGATAACCATCCGGCACAGTTACCGCACTGGCCGCTAGGTGAGAAATGAAAAACCACGGATGAGGAGAATTCATGAATACAGTCAGATCAAATGCAATGTTTGCCGAGGCGCAGAAATTCATACCTGGCGGAGTCAACAGCCCCGTCAGGGCCTGTCGTTCCGTCGGCTGTGACCCCCTTTTCATCGACAAGGCCGCAGGTACCACGGTCTATGATGTCGATGGCAACGAATATACCGATTATGTCTGTTCCTGGGGGCCGATGATCATGGGACACGCCCATCCAGACATAGTCTCTGCCGTGCAGGCGAGTGCTGCAAAGGGAACCAGTTTTGGCGCCCCAACCGCCTCGGAGATCGAGCTGGCACGAATGGTGGTCGATGGTGTACCATCTGTAGAGAAAGTGCGATTCGTTAATTCCGGTACCGAAGCGACCATGAGTGCCGTTCGTCTCGCCAGGGGGTATACCGGCAGAAAAACAGTCATCAAATTTGACGGTTGTTATCATGGTCATGCCGATTCCTTCCTCATCAAGGCTGGCTCCGGCGTTATAACCCTCGGAATTCCCGGCAGCCCCGGAGTTCCCGATGACATCGTCAAGAATACCGCATCCATCCCCTATAACGATATGGATGCTCTCGAAAAAACCCTGCGTGACGAGGGCAAGGACATAGCCTGTGTCATAGTCGAACCGGTGGCCGGTAATATGGGATGTATACCGCCCCGACCCGAATTTTTGCAGAAACTGCGGAAACTGACCAGCGACCTGGGCATCATTCTTATCTTCGACGAGGTTATCACCGGTTTTCGACTCTCCTACGGAGGCGCTCAGGAGTATTTCGACGTTACTCCCGATCTTACCTGCCTGGGCAAGATCATCGGCGGTGGTCTACCAGTGGGCGCCTATGGCGGTAAAGCCGAGATCATGAATCATATCGCTCCCGACGGACCTGTCTACCAGGCGGGCACGCTTTCGGGCAATCCTCTGGCCATGTCCGCGGGTATAGCCGCTTTGAAAATCCTGCAGCGCCCCGATTTTTACGAGGAACTCAACGCCAAAAGCGAAGAAGTGGCGGCGAGACTGCGACAGACCGCCAAAGAGGTGGGAATCGATGTGCAGCTCAATGGTGTCGGATCGCTGATGACCGGCTTTTTCACCAAGGATCCGGTCACCGATTTCGATTCGGCCATGCGGGCCGACACCAGTCTCTATGGTCGTCACTATCGCAATATGCTGGCGCAGGGAATCTACCTGGCGCCGTCGCAGTTTGAAGTTGCTTTCATTTCAGCAGCTCATAGCGCCGAAGAGCTTGACAGGCTGGTAAAAATGACTGAATGGTCATTCAAAAAATTGCTGGAAACTTAAAAAATCCGTTGACTTTGGATGAGAGGCATGCTACCAAACCGTGATAGTACGGCAGTTGGTGGCAGAGCTGTTTTGGGAGGCTGTCATGTCCAGTGTGAAAAATGAATTTGTCCACCTGCTGGCGAACTATGGTCACATCGGTTTTACCTTCGTCGCCTGCATATTCATCGGCCTGGGTGGCGGAATTTTGCTTGACCAGAAAGTCTTTGATGGTCGAACCGCTCCCTGGTTCACCTTCATAGGACTGGCTTTTGGTATAGCGGCTGGTTTTAAAACCTTGCTCAGTATCCTCTGGCGTGCCAAAGACAACGGTGGAAAGGACAACGATAGAGGCGAGCGTGGATGATGACAGTATATCCCTGCAAAAAATGCAGGTTGCCGGCTGGATCTACCTTGTTATGCTTACCGCCGGATCATGGATACTGGTGTCATGGTCCTT
Source organism: uncultured Desulfobulbaceae bacterium (assembly GCA_937132035.1). Classification (GTDB taxonomy): domain Bacteria; phylum Desulfobacterota; class Desulfobulbia; order Desulfobulbales; family Desulfocapsaceae; genus Desulfopila_A. The sequence goes on from CAKZOA010000291.1 coordinate 19,820, forward strand.
TGCCTGGGCGGTGCTGGCTGGCGGAGGTATTTCGATATTGAGCTTTTCGCTGTCCCACCGCGATGTTGTCGGCTATTTCGAGTCCCTGTCCTCGGTGCCGGCAGAAGAGCAGGAGGGCAAGGAAAAAGTTCAAAAAAGCAAGACAGGATTTCTACTTCGATTTTGGTTTCGGATCGGTGTCATCGGCATTGTGCTGCTGCTGCTTATCAAAAGCGGCAAGGCCAATGTACTTGGGCTGATTTTGGGTTTGTCAACGGTAGTGTTTACCATCACGTTGAGCGCATTGCGTGCTGCCGGACACTATTTTTTCAGTGGGAGGAGGTAAAAAAGGGTTATGGAACATCCGATTCTATTCATTTCAATCATTCTGGAAAAACTGGGTTTGCCGGTGCCTCACGGCTTTGTCGGCCATACTTTTCTAGAGCAGCTGTGCGCGCCGTATATGACCTATACGTGGCTGGTTATGGCCTTTCTCTTTTTTGTTTCCAAGCTCACCCTTGGAAATCTGGAGATGATACCGGGGGCTGGTCAAAACTTCTGGGAGCTCGTCATCGGCGGCATGGATGACTTTTTCGCCGACAACATGGGCCGCGAGATGACCGACAAGCTGTTCCCGATGATCGCCACTTTCGCCCTGTATATCGCCGTTGCCAATCTTATCGGGCTCATTCCCGGTTTCATGTCGCCGACCTCGAGCATCAATACCACCCTGGCGTTGACCATTATCGTCTGGATAACCCACCACGTTATCGGCTTTCGGGCGCACGGGCTTAACTACTACAAACATTTCATCGGGCCCATGTGGTGGCTTATTCCGTTGATGCTGCCCATCGAACTGATCAGTAACTTCGCCAGACTGTTGTCGCTTTCCATTCGTCTGTTCGGCAACATCATGGCCAAGGAGACCCTGCTGGGAATCCTGTTCATGCTGGCCGGTGCATTTTTCGCGCCGCTGCCCATCATGGTTCTGGGCGTTCTGGTATCGCTTGTCCAGGCGATGGTATTTGTTCTGCTTACCGTCGTCTATATTTCCCAGGCACAGGAACATGCCCACTAATGATCGGTGCGTTTACTCTACGAGTGTAACACAAGAGCGCGGTCTTCGAGGCTGCGCTCTTGTATGAAGTTTCCTATGAGGAAGAAGGCCAAAGACTAATACTAAAAGGAGTTAAGCAATGGAAGGTAATTTACAGTTAGCGTTGATTTGTGTGGGTGCGGCTCTGTCCATCGGCCTTGCCGGTCTCGGAGCAGGTATCGGTATCGGTTCCGTCGGTCAGGGCGCCACCATGGGTCTTGCCCGTAACCCTGAGGTACAGCCGAAATTGATGGTTTTCATGATCCTCGGCATGGCCCTTGCCGAGTCCATCGCTATTTACGGACTTGTTATTTCTCTTATTCTCCTCTACGCTAACCCGCTGCTGTAGTAGAGAAAAAGAGACGCGTTTCGATCAGCTGTTGATCGAAAAAGGCCGCAGAGAAATCTGCGGCCTTTTTGCGTTTACAGGGCAGAATCGCCAGCATACTGGCATTTCTCTTTCTTCCTTTGAAGGAGTTGAAATGGCCTGTCAGGTTTCTGTCGCTTCTGTGGTTGGCATATACATGTCTTGCCAATTGCTGGTATTCCTGTCGAACAGACCATCTCAATTTGTGAAAAATCTGGGCTAAGCGGTTTTCGAGTGAGTATTGTACACGTGGCAGCCATGAGTTTTTTTGTTTGAAGGTATTGCGCTATGGAGAAGGACTATGACCGCGCCCGAAGATGACTGTATAATCCATCCCCGAAAGAGCAGAAGAGAAAGAGAGATCCCCCCGACCGGTATCCTCTGCGTCAATGCTTCAGAGGCGAAGGAGGCCGTCTCGATCATTCTTGAGGCCGGTGGAGAAAGAAGAACGCTGCACAATTCCCATCTCGTTGTCGCCGTTGATGGCGGCCGGTTTGTCGCCGGCCCGGCCCTTGGCGCTCCTGCCGCGGCTCTGGTGCTGGAGAAGTTGATCGTCCTTGGCGCCCGCAGGATTTTTTTTCTGGGATGGTGCGGTGCTGTCTGTTCGACTCTACCTCTAGGCGATATCCTTGTCCCGGCTGCAACTCTCAGCGGTGAAGGCACCTCGGCCTACTACACTGATTCGAGCAAACCAGAGCCCAGCAGCGCTCTTTCTTCCAGGGTGGAGGAGGTGCTGGACACCATTGGAGTGCCGTGGAGAAGAGGTACCGTATGGTCAACCGATGCTCCCTATCGGGAAAGCAGAAAGCACCTTCAGAAGCTTCATAGGACCGAGCAGGTGGTGGCAGTCGACATGGAGTTTTCGGCCTTGTGCAGCGTTGCCTCTTTCCGCAGTGTCGACTTTGCTGGTGCCATGGTCGTCTCTGACGAACTGTGGCGGGCGAACTGGCGGCCTGGATTCAAGGATGAGCTATTTACAAAACACCGCCGGCAGGTGCTCAAGGGATTTCTGGAAAAGGAGATGTAAGCTATGAAGAATGTTCATGTCACCAGCCTGGGCTGCCCTAAAAATTATGTTGATTCCGAGGTTATGATCGGAATGCTGGAGAGACGCGGATGGAGAGTTGTAGAACATCCTGAGGAAGCCGCAGTGCTGGTGGTCAACACCTGCGGCTTTATTCAGCCGGCCGTCGAGGAGAGCATCGAAGAAATACTCGAGCTCTCCGCCTACACGCAAAATGGAGAGAAAAAACTCGTGGTCACCGGTTGCATGGTGCAACGTTACAAAGACAGACTCTCTCGTGAAATCCCCGAAATCGATCTGCTGCTGGGAACCGAAGCCGTCGCCGATATCGCTGGGTTGCTCGAGGATCTCCTTGCTGATAAGAGACCGCCTGGGCGCATCTCTATGCCCGAGACCTTTCTCATGGACGCATCTTTACCGCGGACTCTGGCCACCCCACCGTTTCGAGCCTGGATGAAAATTACCGAGGGGTGCGACAACCATTGTTCCTATTGCATGATTCCGTCAATCCGCGGAAGACTTCGCAGCAGGGAAATTGACGATCTCATCCGAGAAGCGCTTCAACTGGAGGCCAAAGGCGTCAAAGAGCTTACCCTTATTGCCCAGGACCTTACTGCCTTCGGTGCCGACAGGGGCAAAAAAGATTTGGTACCGCTGCTTGAGTCCATTGCCGGCAATACGGCGATACCCTGGGTCAGGTTGCTCTATCTTTATCCTTCAGGAATAGATGAGGACCTGCTGCAGTTCATGGCTGCAGAGCCAAGAGTGGTCCCCTATCTCGACATACCCATGCAGCATGTCAGTGACCATATTCTCAAGCGCATGAACAGACCTTACGGGCGGGATGACCTGCTGTCGCTGATCGATACCATACGCACCATCGTCCCTGAAGTGGCGCTGAGAACGACCTTTCTCCTCGGATTTCCTGGAGAAACCGAGGCCGATGTCGACCTTGTCGAACAGTTTATACTGCGCATGCATATTGATCATGTCGGAGTGTTTGCCTATGCCAATGAAGAGGGCTGCCCCTCTGAGTTTTTTGAACAGCAGGTGCCCGAGTCAGAAAAACAGGCCAGGGTGGAACGAATCCTGTCGGTGCAGTCGAAAATTTCTGCGGATATACAGAGGCGATATTGTGGGAAAACGTTGGATGTGCTGGTTGAGGGGCTGAGCAGGGAAACGGATCTACTGCTGGAGGGGAGGACTCGTTTTCAGGCCCCTGATATAGACGGCTGCGTCTATATTAACGACGGCAAGGCACGTCCGGGCGATATTGTGCGCGTGAGGATCAGTGAAACACAGATCTACGATCTTGTCGGGGCGATAATCTGAAACGCTCATCTGCTGGTGTCCCTGAAAGACCAGAGCGCCGGCGAAAACAGGAGCATGCCCTGGTGCATGATGCCTCTCCTGCTTTGCCCTTTCTGCGAGTAACTGTTAGTTTTTCTTGGAATTGACCTGCTCTCTCAGATCTTTTCCCACTTTAAAAAATGGAAGTTTCTTGGGTCTGACCTTGATTTTCTTTCCTGTTTTGGGATTACGACCTTCATAGCTGTCGTAATGCTTTATGACAAAGCTGCCAAACCCACGAATTTCTATGCTCTCACCTCTGGCAAGCGCTTCCGTCATGGTTTCGATGACGGTATTGGTAATTGCAGCAGCTTCACGGTGCGGTACGTTTATGTCCTGCGCCAGAGATTCAATGAGTTCAGATTTATTCATGCTTTGCTCCTGTGCCCGTAAGTTGTTGTGTCCTGTAGGTGTCTACCCGGACGGTAGTTAGGTCATACCCGAAAATATTGCGATTATTGTCACAATAACAGGTTGTTATCCGCTAATGAATTCGCGCTGCATTTCGACGGCCAACGGACGAAAGCGGCGGCAGTATTTACTCATAATAATCATGACTTATGTAACTGACTAGATTTAATCAGCTATTTTTTCGTTTGTAAAGGAATTTTTTTGAAAATTATTTTTAAATCCTCTGGAGTTAAGCGACGATAGCCTCCTTTGGGAAGCTTGCCGAGCTGTAGACCGCCATAACTGGTGCGCTTGAGGTCAATCACACGATGGCCAATGGCTTCGAACATTTTTCTCACCTGGCGTTTGCGACCTTCATGGATGATGACCCTGATGAGTGTCGTATGCGGTCTGGCCTCGACAACGACAAGCTGAGCAGGCGATGTTCGGCGTCCTTCGAGATCAATCCCGTTGGCGAGATCTCTTAGTTTTCTGTTATCCGGCCGGCCTTCGACCAGGGCCTCATAGGTTTTTTTCACCTCATGACTGGGATGCTGTATTTTCTGGGCCAGTTCTCCATCGTTGGTGAGTATGAGGGCACCGTGGGTATCGATATCGAGACGGCCCACGGGAAAAAGTCGGACGGAGCTGTCTGTGATAAGCCCTGTAACAATTGGCCTGCCCTGCGGGTCTGAGACAGTGGTCACATAGCCCTTGGGCTTGTTGAGCAAATAGTATTTCTTGTGCTGCCTCTGTTTCAGGAGAGTGCCGTCAAAGGCGACGCGCTGGTGCGATGGATCAATCTTGACGCCCATATCGGTTACGATGGCACCATCGACGCTCACCCGCCCAGAGGCGATCAGTTCTTCGGCCTTCCTGCGTGAGGCAACCCCGCATTGAGCCAGGTACTTCTGCAGTCTCACAGGGGTACCCATCATCGCCATTGTGCAGGCATGATTCGCGGATATTTTTCATCCACCATGCGCCGTGTGGGTTCATCCACCTCGAGGACATCGGTGTACCAGGGCTTCATCCGGCAATCAATGACAATGGGTGCTTCGAGGCCGACATGAAAACGTTTTACATGCTGAGAAGCTCCGTAGATGTCTGCTGCGGGTTCAAAGCGGGTAAAAAAGGTCCACAGGAATTCCTGCATGGAAATGGTGGCCTCCCGGCTGCTGTCGACGACGATGATGACCTGCCACTGGCTGAGTTCCGGACTGACGGCAAGCCGCGCCGGCAGCTGAGGCTCCTGCTGGTAGGCCGGGCCCTGCACCACCAGCGTCCCTGGTAAAAAAGCAGTGGGTTCGGAGCAGCCGCGCGGCAGTTCACCGTTGAAGGTGCGGGAAAGTTCTCGTTTTTTCTCCCGGCCGAGCCCCATAAGCATGGCCTTGGAGCCTTTATTGACGGAGGGGCCGGTATAGTCGAGAGTGTCCTGGGAGACGTTGGCGAAGACAAAGAGGTCGCGATCCCACTGAACGCGCTCGAGCACATGGGTCCAGAGAGCGCCGAAGTCGCTGATGTCGATGCCGCCGTCGGTTATGATGAGAAATTTGGTCAGGGACAGCTGGCCTTCGCCGAGGACACGCAGGCCGCAGGCAAAGGCTTCCCGAGGATAGCGATCGGCAACCCTGGCGGCCGCCAGGCAGTGGAAACCGGTCTCGCCGAAGGTCTTCAATTCTTTGACGCCTTTCATCACCAGGGGAAACAGCGGTGAGAGGAGTTCCTGGAGAAAATCGCCGATAAAATAGTCTTCCTGCCTCGGTCTGCCGACCACGGTGGCCGGATAAACAGCATTCTTGCGGTGGTAGATATGGCTGACTTCAAAAACGGGATAGTCGTGCTCCAAGGAATTGTAGCCGTAGTGGTCGCCGAAGGGACCTTCTGGGAGACGTTTGTGTGGTGGTACAGCGCCTTTGATGGCGAATTCGCTCTGGGCGACTATGTCGTGGCCTCCCAGTGGATCCCGGGTCATCTGCAGTTTTTCACCCATGAGCAGTGAGGTCAGTATGAGTTCGGGAATATCTTCGGGAAGTGGAGCGATGGCGGCAAGCATCAGAGCAGGCG
>CAKZOA010000292.1 GCA_937132035.1 uncultured Desulfobulbaceae bacterium
AGACCGTGATGCGGAGCGATGGAGAGCAGATGCCAGAAACTGCCAAGCTCCCGGGCTTCAAGCTGGGCATACTTCCTGAAATTGCGCAGCAGGTGCCGTTCCAGCTGCCAGTAAGGACCTTCCAGACGCTTGATCGACGTCTGCAGACGGTAGCGGCTGTCGGAGAGACCGCGGAAGGCAAACGGTGAACGGTACCGTTGCAGGGAGTCATTCCAGGAGCCTCTGAAGAGCTGGTCCTGGAGCTGGTTCCAGGAGGATATGCGAACGTCGGATGGCGTTTGATAGTCTTTCATGGCGGTAGAATCCGGGTGAGTATCTTCTCGCAGCGACCAGGGTTATGGGCAGTGCCGCGCTCTCATGCCGAAAGAAGAATACGGGCGGCAATTTCTCGCAGTTCCTGAATCGCCATGGGTTTGGCCAGATAGCTGATGTTCCTTTTTTCAAGATAGCCTATCTTCTCGGGGGAGAGGTTGCCGCTGATAAAGAGAAAGCGAGAACCAATACCAGGAAATTTCCGTTCACACCGCTCATAGAGGGTAAAGCCGTCCATGTGCGGCATATTTATATCGGAGACAATCAGTTTGTAGAATTTGCTCTCTATGCGTTCAAGGGCATCGGTGCCGTCATGTACGACATCTATGTTTCCCTCCCGGCCAAGAAGGGACGCCACCAGTTCAGCGATCATCTCGTTGTCTTCGGCAATGAGAATACTCTCGACCCAGACCGGCTGCAGGGTTTGTATTTTTTCCAATATGGTCGTGTTCTTCTCCACATCCTGGAGATAGTGTTCGATGCGTTTGACATGCGCCTGGATGCGGGCTGTATAAAAGCTGAATTCGTTCGTCTGGTCTTTGAGTGTGTTGACCACATACCAAAATATATCATTCCATTCGGACAGCTCGGCCTCAACGATTTTTTCCAGCAGCGCCTGTCGGGAAAGCGTACCGCTTCCCAGCCCTTCTTTCATGTCCTCGAAATAGCCCAAAATCCTGGTGCCGGTTTCCTCGTCGACACTGAAATCCGGCTCGATGCTCTCCACCTCGGCGACATACGTCTCGGCGCTTTCCATTACCTGGCAGTGCCACGCCTCTTCTGCAGCAAGATGCTCCAGAAATGCTGAAAAGTCGCGCTCACCCGCATACAAGGCGGCGGCCTCGGCATAGGTCTCACCGGCGGAGTGCTCCACTTTCCGCAACCATCGTATAATATCCCGCATTCTTTCCTCCCTAACAGCTGATATCCTATAAGGATATGAATTCTCACTCGGCATTGCAAATACAAACTATTTCCTGAATATAGGCGACGTCATGGTATCGTTTTTTTGACAGCCCCCCATGCAATCCGTACCTTGTGTAATAGAAACACCAACAAAGACGCAGACCACCGGTGCTGTGTGATAAAAGTATACAACTCCAAGGTCCGCCATGGATACCAGCGCCAGAATCATCCAAACAGCCATTGACAATGGCGCCGACATCGCCGGCATAGCCTCGATGAAGGCCCTGCAGGAGGCCCCTTCTTCTTTGCTCTACGCGCATTTAGG
>CAKZOA010000293.1 GCA_937132035.1 uncultured Desulfobulbaceae bacterium
CGTTGTGTCAGGAAATTTTATTTTCGGGATATAAAGTATGCGCCTCCGGTAAAATTTTCTGCCACGCCTCGACCTTGAGCGAAAATCCCTATTATTCAAGGTATCCATAAGCAAGATGTGGTGATTGTGTCGTCAGTGAGCGCAGGCCGCAATGCATTCTTTTTCTGATTACCCCTTATTCTCAGCAACTCGATCTTAGACAGGGATACTCTTTTCGCGGGACGCCGTGAACCCATCCCTGGTGGCTCGACTGCAGCCGTCCTGGCTGCAGACGCCCGTGAAAAGAACACCCCGGTCTTCCCATAATTGGCCAGGCTGAGTTTCAGGGGTAGTCAGATTCTTTTTTGTAAAAATACAGTTTTCCTGAACTGGCAGATCACGCTTACACGCTCACCAGATAAAAAACGATGCCGGCCACGGCCAGCCAGATGTTGGTTATGTTGCTGACGGTGATGTTGAGGATGGCCGCTACATGGCGGCCACGCTTGAGCAGGGACAGCGAAGATTTGAACTCCGGCCAGCTGGTCAAGGTCGCCAGGACGACGAAGCCGATAACGCCCTTGGGAGCATGGGAGTGTTCGGCGGCGAAACTGACCACCGGATCGAGAAAATAGCCGGCGATGGTCAGAACCAGTGCCGATGGTATGAGCCAAAATTTTGACGTGGTCACCACCGAGGAGGAGGTATCGGGGAGCGGCTCACCCGGCCGCAGATAGAATAATGCCACCGAAACTGCCGCCGCGGTAATAACCCAATAGATATATTGTTGCGGCTGCAGGGCATAGAATATAACCGCCAGGGTGGCGGTGACGGAAAAAGTAGCGATGGTATAGAGGCGGTGCGTCCGGAACAGGACGGCCAGCTGATGGGTAGCCAGGGCTGCGCAGAGCAGAAGAATGGGGTTCATGAAATTCGATCCCAACGGCGTCGACGAGGCGAAAATGATATCGCCCACGGCGAGGCCGACAATGAGACAGACGGCTTCGGGACCGTTGGTTATGAAGCCGGTGAGGGTGCCTATGCCCCTGGTTGTTTTCAGGGTCTCGATGATGATCTCGATGGATATGCCGATAAGCAGCATTTCGAATATGATGCCGCCTGAGCCGATGAAGGCCATTTGCATGTCGCCGCCGAAGAGCATGGCGGAGCCGCAGAAGAAGAGGATGACCAAAAGCCATACGGCGAGGTCGAGTTTGCTGACCGATTCGAGAATGAATTCTTTCATGGTGTCATTTGGTATTTCTGCGGCAGGTGGAAAGCGGCAGCTGATATCAGGAGTTGTCGATGAACTGGTGAATGTGTTTTCTTTTGAGGTAAAGACCGCTGAGTACCCGGCTGTCGATCTGCAGAGCAGGGATCATGCGGACGCCTCTTCGCAGAGTTTCCAGTGGTCGTTTGAAAACGTCGATTTCCTCGATTTCAATATCTCCATGTTCTCTGGCGATCTCCTTGAGGGTCCGACGCGCCAGACGGCATCGCGGGCAAAGAGGGGAATGGTAAAAAATAATATGCATGTGCAGATACTGTCCTAGAATTTGTAATCATTAATGGCGCTTTTGCCAGAGAACCGGCAGCAAGCTCACCTATTGTGCCGGTAATGACCGCGTTTGTCAAAATGGATTTATTCTCACTGCCACATTCGTAAGGCTTTCTATCTGTGTACCACGTAATTTCAACGAGCAGCGGGTCGGGCAAGCTGATCTGAACGATACGTTTATTTCCGGTAGCCATCACATTTGATTCGGCACCACCGGGTGGTTCGTCGGTGAGGGATGAAACTCAGCTTGCTGTTCATGGGCTGGAGATGCGTATATTAAAACCGGGAGACTGCAGCTGGAGTTGCCCCCTGATGGTGGAAGAGAAAAAGAAAGAAAATGGTGCTTTTTCGATGTATGATTGTCAGATCAATCATTAACCGCTCTTTGATTACCCCTTATTCTCAGCAACTCGGTCTGAGCCAGGGATACTCTTTTCCCGGTACGCCATGAAGCCATTCCCGGGGGCTCGACTGCAGCCGTCCAGGCTGCAGATGTCCGTGAAAAGAGCCCCACTGTCCCCTCATAATTGGCTAGGCTTGGGTTTCAGGGGTAATCAAGAACCGCTATTCAAGGAGAGAAAAATATGTGCTATTTCCGATTCTTCACCCTCTGTATCGCAACCTTCGTTCTGATGTCGGTGGCGTTGCTGCCGGCAATGGCCGAAGAGATCGGTTCGGTACGGACCAAATTCAAGGTGCTGGGGGCCAACGACAGGATTGTCATCGAGGCTTTTGACGACCCCGACATTGCGGGCGCCACCTGCTATCTCAGCAGGGCCAAGACAGGGGGAATATCCGGCTCGCTGGGCATGGCCGAGGATACCTCCGACGCCTCGCTGTCCTGCCGCCAGACCGGGCCGATAACCTTGCCCGAGGCCGTCAGGCAGGGAGGGGAAGACGGAGAGAAGGTCTTTAAAAAATCGACCTCCATCCTTTTCAAAACTTTGCAGGTTGTTCGATTCTATGATAAGAAGCGAAACACGCTGGTATACCTGACCTATTCGAATAAATTGATAGACGGTTCACCAAAGAACTCCATATCCACCATCCCCATTCGAGCCTGGCAGGATACCGGCCACAGTGAGTAGAGGTATTATGAAGAACGAACAGACGGAATGCAGACGCTGCGGAACATGCTGCGGCAAAGGCGGTCCGGCTCTGCATCTGGAAGATGCGGGATTGATACGAAACGGCAGTCTGCCGGTAAAGCGCTTGATCACGATCCGCAAAGGCGAACTGGTACTCAAGCCTCATGAGGATGAGCCGCAGACGGCGGCGTGCGAGCTTGTCAAAATCTGCGGTACGGGCAGTGAGTGGCAGTGCTTCTTCTTCGATGAAGAGCAGAAGGGCTGCCTGATATATGAGGACAGGCCGGTCGCCTGCCGGCTCTTACAGTGCTGGGATACGGAGGCCGTTGAGGACCTTGTTGAAAAAGACACTTTGAGCAGGTTGGATCTGGTAGGGGAAAAGGAGCCGATCCGCAAGATGATCGAAACCCACGAACAACTTTGCCCCTGCCCGGACCTGGCGTCGCTGCGCCGGGCCATTGCCGCAGGCGAAACGATCGATCTGCAGACGCTGCAGAGAATGGTCAACGAAGATATCCGCATTCGTACGGAGGCCGTGCAGAAACTCAAGATAAGCCTGGCGGAGGAGCTTTTTTATTTCGGCAGGCCGCTTTTCCAGCTGTTGCAGCAGATAGGGGTGAAGGTAAAGGAAGAGGACGGGGCGCTTACGCTGCGGCTGTAGCACCTTTAGTGCCGCCGCGCACAAGGTTTGTGTAGGCTGCAGCCACCTGCGAGATGAGCAACCCGGCCCCCTTGCAGGAGGCCAGGCTGAGATTCAGGCGTATCAGTTTTTTAGGGCAGAGATGATACCTGCCCTTACCAGGCTTTACGCTCCAGCTCCTGGCCGCGGGTAGAGACGGTGATCTGCTCCACTGGCACCGACTTGCCGGCTTTTTCGAAGGCCTTTTTGACGATGACGTTCATCGAAGAGCAGCAGGGGACCTCGACGATGAGGACGGTTATGGAATTGAGGTCCGCCTCGTCGATGATGTCGGCGAATTTCTGGATGTAGCCCTCGGCATCGTCGAATTTGGGGCAGCCCATCATCACTACCTTGTCCTGGAGGTATTTCTCCTGAAAACCGGGCACGGCGACGGCGGTGCAGTCGGCGGCGATAAGGACGTCGGCGTTTTTCAGAAACGGCGCCGTCGGCGGAATCAGACGAATCTGGATGGGCCAGTGGCTCAGCGCCGAATCGCCGCCGGCGGCAGCCGTTGGGATATTGGCGCTCTGGCAGGGTGTCTGCGGCGTAAAGCTCTGCAATCTGGCTGAAGGACAGCCGCCGGCCGGAGGGGCGGTAGGCTGGGGCTTATGGGCTTCTTCCTGTTTCTTGCCGGCCAGGAACTCCTCTACGGCCTCTTCATCGAATTCATCGGCTTCACGCTCTATGATCTTCAAGGCATCCTGGGGGCAAGCGCCCAGGCAGGCGCCCAGGCCGTCGCAGAGCTTGTCCTCGACCAGTCTGGCCTTACCGTCTACTATTTCCAGTGATCCTTCGGCGCAGTCGGGTACGCAGAGTCCGCAGCCGTCACAGCGTTCTTCGTCTATTTCGATTATTTTCCGTACGTTTTTCATATGTGTCACCTTTTGGGGATATGTTTTTAAACTCACTATCATTATCTACTATGGTGACAGTATAGCATGTAGCAATACTATGTATTTGACATGGGTCAAAGAGAGATATTTTTTGGTGCTTTTTTTTGGGGCCATCCTGCTTCGCGGCTGGTGTATGAGTAGCAATACAGAACCTGGCAGAGGGTGGACCGGGTGGCTAGTGCCAGAACGGTTGACGTTGGAATCTGCCGTTCGTTATTGCGGCGCAGACTGCAATCCAGGGGGGTTCAAGAAGATTCAGTGTTGCTCAGGCCAATCGCCTTTTTGAATTCGATGATGCCGATTTTTTCGATAAAACGGGCTGTCCGCTGTTTTGGCGAGGCGTTTTTCCGGTAAAAATCAAGAGCGGTCCGTACCAGGGAGACGGCAACTTCCGGGGCCAGGTTTTCGGCAAAGTGGGTAAAGTTGCGCAAATCCGTCACCATCACGGTGACCTGGCAAAGGCGAGGCTGGTTTAGGAGTTCTAGCGGCGTTTCAAACGCGGCTTCCACTACGGGCTTGGGCAAAAATCGCTCCATCATCACCCGGCCTGCTTCGTTTTGAATTTGCCGTCGCACAATGTCGGCCATCCACCGGGCCATAAACCCGGTGCCAAAGATGGTGAAGGCGGCGAACAGGGTGATAGCTACATCCAGGTCAAACAGCACCGAGGCATAGCTGAAGTTAGCCAGGGCTACCACCGTAGTCAGGGTCACCGACCTGCGCCGCAGTCGCATTCCCCCCGACACCGCCAGCAAACAGCAAAAGGCCGTAATATTGGCAAGAATCATGGGCTGGGTCTGCCCCAATACCGGATAAATGTTGGTAACAAAGCCCCCCAGCAGCCCCCCATCAAACATTGGAATCATCACCTGTAGC
>CAKZOA010000294.1 GCA_937132035.1 uncultured Desulfobulbaceae bacterium
AGACTGACGGAGCAGCATCCTGACACGGCAGTTATCGTTATTACCGGTTACGCGACAGTGGAGCACTCCATCGAGGCCATGAAAAAGGGTGCCTTCGATTTCATCCCCAAGCCTTTCTCGCCGGAACAGCTGCGGGCCATCGTCGCCAAGTCAATCAAGTATACTCGGGCGCTGCAGGATATCAGCGATTCCCGCTCGCGTCTGGGTCTTTTGGTCAACCGCCTGCGGGATGGTGTCATGATCACCGATGTCGATAAACGGATCGTTCTTGCCAACCCCGCCTTTCTGGACATGGTCGGCCACAGTGGGCTTTCGGCCAATGGTATGAGTGTGGAAGAGGTGGTCGATAATGACACCATCGTCACGATTATCGATGAAACCTTGTCCATGCCCGATGCCACCATCGCCGAAACCGTACGTGAGGTGAGTTTTGGGGGCAGCCAAGGCGAAGATGAGCTTTTTGCAAGCGTCAACTGTTCGCCTTTTCGCAGCCGGACGGGGCAGATTCTCGGGACGACAACGGTGCTGCATGACATCACAGCCGCCAAGGAGATGGATCGGATGAAATCGGATTTCGTCTCCATGGTTTCCCATGAAATAAGAAGTCCCATGAACTCACTGCTGGCCCAGATAAAAGTCATTCTCGATGGTCTGGCCGGTGAGGTCACCGACAAGCAGCGGCAGATTCTCGAGAGGGCCTCCGGCAAAGTGAGCAACCTGGTCAGCCTGGCGTCTGAACTGCTCGATCTTGCCAGAATAGAGGCTGGTCTGGTGGGGCGGAAAAAAGAAGAGGTGGATATGGGGGAACTGCTTTTCGAACAGGTGGAATTCCACCAGGCCGCAGCAAATGAAAAAGATATTTCCGTCAGCCTCGAGACAGAAGACAGCCTGCCCCCGCTCAAAGCAGACCGACAGGGTCTTGAGGAAGTGGTCACCAATCTGCTTTCCAATGCCATCAAGTATTCGCCACGGGGCACCCACATAACCGTGGCCGCCGGGCGGCAGGAAGAGTTCCTGGCGGTGCGGGTAAGCGATACCGGCTATGGTATCCCCGATGAAGATCTCGCGGAAATATTCAACCGCTTTCATCGGGTAAAAGACAAAAATACCCGAGAAATCCATGGCACCGGTCTGGGACTTGCCATCGTCAAATCCATCATCGATGCCCATAACGGTTCGATCCGGGTGGAAAGCGTACTCGAGCAGGGTACCACCTTCACGGTCATGCTGCCGGTGCTGCACTGAAACGGAAAAGGATTAAGGATATGAAAAAAAGCGTTATTGCCATAGTTTTGGTAGCGGCGGCTGGATATTTTCTGTTGGGCTATCACATTATTCTCCTGGATGATACCGTTACCTTCATCAAAAAGACAGGTCTGCGCTACGAAGATACCTTTGTCGACGCCCGCGGCGCCAAAAAGCTGACCCTGCTTTCCAAGCCTGAGTTGATCGACGCTGGACTGCGGGATGCCCTGCGGGAAATGGAGTAAAAAAATCTTCTCACTACCAAATTCGTAAGGTTTAGTCTGTGTGTGTCACGTAATTTCAACGAGCAATGGATCGGAAGAGATCTTTTCACGGGACGCCATGAACTGATCCTTGAACCCATCCTTGGGGACTTCGCTACAACCATACTGGCTGCAAAGACCCGTGAGATAAGCACCTTCAGAACACCAGTTTGAGATTGACTGTGACCCTCATGGGTGATCAGAAAAAAGCTGTAAACGCCCTCCTCTGCCGTGTGCATGGCAGAATTTTTCCCTCGAGCATGCATGACCGCCTTTCTCTCACCCGCAAGTGGTTAGAGTGTTACCAGGACCTCAATGAAAGAGGAACCTGACTGCCACTGATGTTCCACAATCGAATCTGTCTCGCCAAAAGGTGATATGTTGCACTTCAGGGGTAATCAACGTTCGACCCGAGCGATGCCGGGATGCAATGCGTCACTACTAAAAATACACCAGTACAGCCTGTTGTGGATCTGGCAGTGAGAAGAACGAGCAACGAAAAAGTATGGTGGGGAACAGATATGCAGAGCGAAATACCCAAAACATCCAAATATGTCAGTGTTGCCGAAGCTGCACGATACCTCGGTGTAGCCCGCAAGATCATCTATCAGCTGGTTGATTTCGGTGAACTGCGGACCATCCGTGAGAAAGGAAATATCATGATCGATGCCGAAAGTCTTGAGAAATGCCGAAAAGAAGGCAGAATCGCCTGATCGCAATGTTTTCCTGTGGTGCTTCATCAGCGCACTGGCGTGTGGTCGGTTCGATAATAAAGCGGCCCAAAGGGAGCTGGCGAGAAAAAGACACTTACTCACTATAGCGGCCGATGATTTCCTCGGCCATGGCCACATCTTCCCTGCAGCCGATGAAAATGGGGGCGCGCTCATCCTTGGTTTCAGGGATCCGGTCGAGAATAGGTCCGTGGCCGTCTGAGGCTGCTCCGCCGGCCTGTTCTACCAGGAAGGCCATGGGGTTGAGCTCGAAAGACAGCCGCAGCTTGCCGTTGGGCTGCCCCTGAAGATGCGGGTAGAGAAAAATTCCCGTACCTTTTATCAGCACCTGGTTTATATCCGGGACAAAGCCGCCGCTGTAACGGAGTTTGCACCCGTCGAGTTCGAGCTGGCGTACGTATTCTTCGATTGCCGGTGTGAACAGATTGCGCAGACCTCCAGGGGAGTAGAGGGTGGCCTTGGGCTTGATCTGAATATTTTCGTTGATGAGGGTGTATTCCATCAGCTGGTTCATGCCGAATTCGTGCACCCCTTCACCGGTGGAGTACATCAGAGTGGTCCGCGGTCCGTAGAGGATGTACATGGCCGCCACTTGCTTGCGGCCGGGCTGGAGCAGATTGCAGCCCTTGAAGATGGAGACGATGGTACCCACTGCCAGGTTGACGTCGACAATGGAGCTGCCATCGAGAGGATCGAAGGCCACGGAATAAAGTCCATCACAATTTTCGGACATGCAGATGATGTCGTCGGCTTCTTCTGAAAAAACATTGCCAACCACGCCTGAATGCTTCAATCTTTTGGTGACGATGCGGTCGGCGAGAACATCGAGGGCGAGCTGCTTTTCGCCGTAGAGGTTGGATGTTCCGGCAACACCGAGATCGCCCGTGCGGATGGCGTTGATGACATAATTTGAGGATTTGGCTATTTCGCAGATGAGGTGAATCAAATCAGGATCGACGCCGCGTTCACGTAGATGCCGACGCAGGTTGATTTGAAACTTTGTTGTGCCGCGTTCGCTCATTTTTGCATCCTATGCCAGGACGGTCTCGACGTCTGGTTATAAGAGATGCAGACGTTTTGCCCGTGCCGAGGCGGGAAGTGGTTTTTTTACGGGAAAATCAGGAGTGGTCTTTGTAGATGATGGTGCCCACATGTTCGCCGTTGAGAGCCCTGGTGATATTGCCCTCCACCAGGCCGTTTATGATCTGTACGCTGTCGATTACCTCGCTGTTTTCGATGATTTCAAGACAGGGCCTCTCGATAACCAGATCATCCTGATCCCTGGCCAGAAGTTCGGCAGCACTTATTTTGGCAATGAATTCGGCCTTCGGGTTTTTCTTGGGATCTTCGCTGTAGAGTCCGTC
>CAKZOA010000295.1 GCA_937132035.1 uncultured Desulfobulbaceae bacterium
GAATTCGGGTGCTCCAATGACAATTCCAACCAGAACATTCTACGGACAAGCCGCAAATGTTCCCGTTTGCGCAGCTGCGCTGCGCAAATGGAGCTGTTCGAGGCAATTGACAGTTGGCGTCGAGGTAGCTGGCGAAGACTTTCAAGCAAGCGTCACCCCTTGCGCAGCAAATCAAGGTAGAGTCAGGTTTTTACGGGCGGTGGACTATTCGATAAAACTGTAATTTTCACGAATATAGTTCTTGGTAAAGGCATTAAAGTGCCACCATTCAATGTTAATCATTTGCCATCCCGCATCGAGCATTGCATTACGGAGCATGAGACGGTTCTCGATCTGGGCTGGCCTCAGCTTCCCCTGTCGCAGGTAAGCGGGCTCGAGCAGGGGTTGAGCCAGGGGGCCGAAGTAGTCGAGCGGCGTTCCCATATCCACTCTTCTGCCGGTTTTGATGCTGAAGAGAGTGACATCAACCGCTGCGCCGTAATTGTGCATCGAGCCCCATTTCGGATTGGCGACATAGGGCTGCTCGGGCATTCCGGCCACCAGTCGCCACATTTCTTTTTACACTGACCGGGGCCTGACCGCATCGCCCACCAGAATACGCATACCTGTTTAGTTTATCTGAAGAATTCGGCTGGCCAGGACAAGTTCTTCGGCAGCCTCCGGGACGAGATAAGCACGATCCAGGCCTCGGCAGAGGTTTTCTACCATGAAATTATCCCGACTTGCACCTTCAAGATCGACAATAATCGAAGGATCGAGCAGGTCTGCGGAGATCAATCCTTTTTGGATAAGATCCCGCTCCAGTTCGTTTGCCGCAGGCTCTTTGCTCTCTTCTTTCGCAGAGGGGGCATGCTGATATTGGCTCAGGGCGGATGAAGTACCAGGGTACAGCAGAGTGCTCGCTGCCATGACGGGAACGATCAATACTGCCCTGCAAAATGTGAATAAAGCGGTAGAAGCAGAAATCATCGAGAATTTTCAACGTTTGTGAATTTACACTCAGGGCTGCTGATCGATAAGCCATGCCAGTCCGGCACTATGAACAATGTCATGGCCCCCGTCAAAGAGGAGGAGATTCGCATTGCCCGATTTACGCGCCAACACAACGAGAAAATTCGTTTTCTTAAAGAACCTGTTTTTTGCCCCCTGACCCTTGAGCGCATCGGGAAGAACGCCCTTCTCATCGAGGAACCTGTAGTCTTCGACTGAGATGACATCTTCCCCCTCGGCAAGGTCGTTGAAGGCGCGGACGGCGTGCGAGGGAAAATGGTATTGATTCTCAAAAAAAGCCTATATTAAACTGCGTTTCGTGCCGATAGATTACTGTCGTTGTATCGTTCAGAGGTGGCAACGGTTACAATTTCTGGTGGAAATTTGGACTTTTGTGAGAACGGATTTCCTTGAAAATAGGTTACGAGAAGCCCAGTTGTAATGTTAAGCTTTTATAAAAACGAGGATGAAGATGAACTTTGCCAAACTTTCAATCAGAAACAAAGTGCTTCTTATTGCCTTGGCCGGGCCTGTCATCATCGCAGCCGTCTTCTCCTGGCAGCGGGTTGGTGACATCAGGACGAAGGCGATTGACAGCATTGAGCAAAAAAGCAAGGCGATAGTGCTGATGGCTGAAGCGACACGGAATCAGATGGCGCGAAAGCTGGAAATCGGTATCATGAAGCCTTTTGCCAGCATCTCTCCAGATAAGGTTGTAGAGGCTGTGCCAGTGGTCACGGCGATGCAGACGGCAGCGGTTAATGCCAGGGAGGCCGGTTATGTTCTGCGTGTTCCCAAGGTCAGCCCGAGGAATCCAGTAAATAAACCGACGGAGGAGGAACTTGAGGTTCTCAACCTCTTGAAAAAGAAGAACCTTGCCGATTACACAGTCGTCAAAGAAAATGAAATTCGTTACTACAAACCCATAAAACTTACCGAGGACTGCCTTTTCTGTCATGGCGATCCTCAGGGTGAACTTGATCCAACGGGTGGACGGAAAGAAGGCTGGAAAGCCGGTGAAATTCACGGTGCATTTGAGATTGTCAGCTCCTTGGAGGAAACCAACCGGCAGATATTGCATTCCAAGATCTCTATTGCCCTGTTGACTTTAGGAATACTTGGTGCAATAAGTCTTGGCGTCTGGCTACTGCTGAACAGAAGTATCATTGCCCCGCTACATAAAGCTTCAGATTATATCAGAGCTGTATCCACTGGCGATCTCAGGAGAGAATGTGATATCCGCAGTGAGGATGAATTTGGTATTATCGCCAAAGCCCTACAGGAAATGAGCGAAAATCTCAGAGAAATCATCAACGACATTTCTAACTCATCCAAGGTGCTGGAAAGCTCTTCGGACGAATTGCGGGGAGTTGCCGTGGATTCCACCCATGGTGCAAAGGATATGAGCGACAGATCAATATCAGTGGCTGCCGCTGCAGAAGAGATGAGTGTGAACATGACATCTGTGGCCGCGGCAACTGAAGAGGCCGCGACGAACATAGCTCTGGTTGCCAATGCGACAAAAGACATGTCGGCAACCATCAATGAAATATCCACTAACACCGAAAAGACTCAGACAATTGCTACCAAAGCGGTGTCGCAGGCTCAGTCGGCCTCCCAGCGTGTTGATGAATTAGGCAATGCCGCCTCCAGTATCGGAAAAGTAACTGAAACAATAACCGAAATTTCAGAGCAGACCAATCTTCTTGCTCTCAATGCCACCATTGAAGCGGCCAGAGCAGGTGAAGCCGGCAAGGGGTTTGCTGTCGTTGCCAATGAGATAAAAGATCTCGCCAAACAAACGGCCGAAGCTACCTTTGAAATAGAAAGGCAGATTGAAGATATTCAGAATTCAACCACAAGTACGGTTTCTGAGATCCAATCCATCACTCAGGTTATCAACGAGGTCAATGAAATCGTAGTTGTCGTTGTTGCTGCGGTTGAAGAGCAGAATGTTACGACAAACGAAATTGCAGAAAATATCGAACAGGCGACTCTCGGTATTCAGGAAGTTACCGAAAACGTCTCACAAAGCTCTATTGTCGCAGAAGAAGTATCGAGTGATATCAGTAGTGTGAGTAATGAATCTTCAGCTATTGTGACGCGAAGCGAAGATTTAACCATGAGATCGGAAAAACTGAGAGAACTCTCGGTTCGTCTTAAAGAAATGATGAATCGTTTTCAAGTTTAAGGGATTGTTATTCCACTTATAAACAGAAAAATATCAGTCGGTGTGTTCTCGGCTGAGCCTACCCCACAAGCACCTGCAGTTACTGCTGCAGGTGCTTGTCGCTTTTTAAAACCAGAAACGTTCCACCATTATTTAGCGGATGCGGTTTACCGAGTTATATTAGGGGGCAGACCACGTTCTATTTACTGTTTTTTCAGGTGCATGTGCTACATATTGAAGCAAGCGAATTTTGATCTGACTTAAAAGCAGGAATTAGAATTACGGGGTCGGGCCACACTAACCAGTTGATTTAATAAGGTAATAGCGATCTCT
>CAKZOA010000296.1 GCA_937132035.1 uncultured Desulfobulbaceae bacterium
ATGTTTCAAGCATTATCGGCGCCGGGGCGTACCAGGTGCTGGTGGATAAATACCACCTGGCCTGCGTGGTTGCTGGCTTTGAGACCGTCGATCTGCTCAACGGCCTCATCCTTCTCGCCCGCCAGGTGGCCAATGGCACGCCGGCAGTGGAAAACACCTATCCACGGGCGGTGAGCTGGGAAGGCAATCCCAGAGCCCTGAAGATGGTAGCGGAAATATTCGAGCCGGTGGATATGGAGTGGCGGGGCCTGGGAGTGATCCCTGAAAGCGGTCTGCGTATTCGCCCCGACTACAGCGAGTTCGATGCCGAAAAACGGCTCGACGTCGTGCTGCCGGAAGCAGAGGAGGCCAAAGGCTGTCGCTGCGGCGAGATCCTCAAGGGCAAGAGCAGTCCGCCCGAATGTCCGCTGTTTAACACCAGGTGCACTCCCGCAAACCCCATCGGCCCGTGCATGGTCTCCAGCGAAGGAACCTGCGCCGCCTACCAGAAATACGGCGGAGCCTGATTTTCCCCCGGTGTGCGCTCCTGAGCGCCTACCGGTATCCCTCAACCAGCAACGAGACCTTTTCCCAGCAAATATGTCAGAAAAAACAATACTCCTAGACCACGGAAGCGGTGGCACGGCAAGCCAGGATCTTATCGGCAACCTTTTCCTCAAGTATCTCGACAACGCCATACTGCACGGACTCGAAGACAGCGCCGTTCTCGAAAACCAGCCGGGCAAACTTGCTTTTTCAACGGACAGCTATGTGGTCGATCCCATTTTCTTTCCCGGTGGCGATATAGGCAAACTGGCTGTGCATGGCACTATTAACGATCTGGCCATGCGGGGTGCCAGACCTCTATGCCTGAGCCTCGGCCTCATCCTCGAAGAAGGATTCGCGCTTGCCGATCTCGAAAAAATCATCGCTTCCATCGCCGAAGCTTCCAAATCCAGTGGTGTTCCCATCGTCACCGGCGATACCAAGGTTGTCCCCAAAGGCAAGGGTGACAAGATCTTCATCAATACATCAGGCATCGGTATCGTCGATGAGAATCTCGACATATCCTCAACTCGCGGACGACCAGGCGATAATGTCATCCTTTCTGGCACCATGGGCGATCATGGCATCACCATCATGACCAGACGGGCCGGCATATCCCTGCAGGGCAGGCTGGAGAGCGACACCATGGCCCTGCACACCATGGTGGCCACGCTTCTCGCCGAAGTCGGCGACGGCGTCCATACCATGCGTGATCCCACCCGCGGCGGGGTCGCCACCTCACTCAATGAAATTGCCGCCAGTTGCAAGCTCAGCATCGAACTGAAGGAAGAGGATCTGCCCGTCACCCCCGAGGTGCGGACGGCCTGCGAAATTCTGGGACTCGAGCCACTCTACCTGGCCAACGAGGGCAAATGCCTGGTGATCGTCAGCGCAGAGCAGACCCAACAGGCGCTGGCCGTCATGCGTGGCTGCCGGGAAGGCTCCCAGGCCAGGGTTATCGGCAGGCTTATCGAAGGCCCCCCCGGCAGGGTGGTCATCAACACCCCCATCGGCGGCTCCCGGGTAGTCACGCCGCTGCACGGCGAACCTTTACCGCGAATATGTTAACAGAGGAAAGAAATCAGCACATGAACTCCGAAAAGAAAATAGGTATCGTCGGCATCGGCAATCTGATCTGCGGCGACGAAGGCTTTGGTGTCCACACCGTCCGCTATCTCGAAGAAAATTATATTTTCCCTGACAATGTCATCATCCAGGACGCCGGCACCGCGGGAATATACCTCTCCCCCCTGCTGGAGGAATGCGATCCGGTCTTCGTCATCGATGTGGTCGACATCGATGCGGAGCCGGGATCCATGCATTATTACAGTACCGAGGATGTCAAGCTCGGCAATATCCAGACGAAGATGTCGCCGCACCAACTCGGCATGCTCGAAATCCTGGAAATATGCAAACTGCGCGATGCCGCCCCGGAAACCGTGGAATTCTACTGCGTTGTTCCCCAGGATCTCGATACCTCACTGGAGCTCTCCAACACCGTCGCTCCCCGGGTCGCCGAAATTGCCGACAAGGTGCTCGCCCGGCTTGAGGAAATCGGTATCAAACCGGAAAAACGTCAACCTGTCAGCTGAGCCATGCATGAGATTTCCCTCGTCCAGGGCCTCTTAAGCCAACTCCAGGAACTGGCCCGGCAAAACAATATGAACAGGGTCGTCTCCATTACCATGGACATCGGTCCCCTCTCAGGCGTCGTTGCCGACTCCTTCCGGTTCGGCTTCGAGATTCTTGCCCAGGAAGACGACCTTGTCCGCGACGCCACCCTCGTCATCAACACCACAACGGTGACCTACAGATGCACCGGCTGCGACGCCACGCAACAGACACGGGGTGACAAGCCCGACAACTGCCCTGCCTGCGGCGAGCTTTTTCTCCTGGCCGAAGGCGGCGACGAACTCATACTCAACAGGGTGGAGATGGAATAAGACCACCCAGACACTAACTACGAGGATTAAATTATGTGTGATGCATGCGGATGTCCAAGCCCATCGGACCATGCTCATGGCCCGTCAACCCATACCCATTCACATACCAAAACGGTCGATGTGCATGAAAGCCTTTTTGCGGCCAACGAGGCCATTGCCACAAGCAACAGGGAGCATTTTGAGGAGATGGGGGCCGTGGCCATCAACCTTATCAGCAGCCCGGGCTCGGGAAAGACCACGCTTCTCGAACATACCATAGAAGCCCTCAAAGAGGAGTTCAACATCGGTGTCATAGAAGGAGACATCGAAACCGAACGCGACGCCGACCGTATTCGGGCCAAGGGAGTGCCGGTGGTGCAACTCACCACCGGCGGCGCCTGCCATCTCGACGCTTCCATGACCCATCGCGGTTTTCATCAGCTGCAGAAGGAGCCTGGCGGTGACACGCTCGATATCCTCTTCATCGAAAACGTCGGCAATCTTGTTTGTCCCACCAGCTTCGACCTGGGCGAGCATCACCGCATCGTCCTGGTGAGCGTACCCGAAGGCCCCGACAAGCCGTCCAAATATCCCAAGGCCTTTACCAGCTCGCATACTTTCCTGATTACCAAAACGGATCTGCTGCCCTATTTCGACTTCAAGGTCGAAGACGCACGCGATGATGCCTTGAAACTCAACCCCACGCTCCGCGTCCTGGATTTTTCGGCGACCAGCGGCGAGAATTTCGATCAGTGGCTCTCCCTGCTGCGTGAGCTGGTTGCAGCCGCCAAAAAGAAAAACAGCCTTCAGGCCTAACCGCGCTCTTCCCACCACCTGCCCGCATTTTTTTTAAAGCGAATGCGGCGCAGGGGAGGAGGCGAGCACACGCCAGGCCCTTGAAATCACAAGACTGCTGAGCCCCGCACACACTCACCCATGAAACAGGAACCATCGCTTCGCGATCTTCTCTTTTTCAGCGAAGTCCCCACCCGACTGGATGCGGCGTACCGGCTCCATCGTCGGCTTGAACCCCTACTGATGCGGGATTTTTACTTTTTGCAATTACAGGAAAATCTCCAGAACTTGCGTAGCGTACTTGCTGCACAGATGGCGCAAATGAAGCTTGGCGCCCTCTGCAGCCACTGCGCCTCCACGGCCGGTGGCGGCTGCTGCAGCAGCGAAATGGCCGGGGAGACCGACACCATCCAGATCCTCATTAATCTACTCGCAGGAATCGAGGTCCGCATTCTGCAGAGCGACGGTAGTGCATGTTGCTTTCTCGGGGCAGAGGGCTGTATCTTCGCCTTCAAGCCGATGTTCTGCCTTAACTACAACTGTTCGCACATCCATCGCCGCAATACGAGAGAACAGATGACAGAGCTCGAAGGAGCAACAGGCAGACTGCTATCCGCACACTATCATCTGGAAAGCTACCTTCTCGAGGTGATCACCAGGAAGGGATAACCGCTGTCGAAGTGATGACTGTGTCGCCGCCAAGCATCAGACTGCTGCCCGGTCGGTGCGGCACACTCATGATTCGTCCTGCTGTCTGCGTATCTTCGCCAACAGTTCCCGGCCGCCGTTGTCAAGAATATACTGGCCGGCCTGCTCACCGATTTCATTGGCAGTGTGGCGCGGTCCAACCAGCGTATGCTTGAGAACCGTGGCACCGTCGAGACTGACCAGGCCGCCGTTGAAAATAAGCTCGTCGCCTTCAAGCGTCGCCAGGCCGAACACCGGTATGGAGCAGCCCCCTTCGAGCCTGCGCAGAAAGGCGCGCTCGGCCAGAAGACAGGTCTCGCTTTCGGCATCGTTGACCGCCAGCCTCAGCTGCTGTCGCTTGTCCTTAGGCAGCGCTGCTGCCGCTTCAACGGCTATGCAGCCCTGGCCCACGGGAGGGATAAAGGTGGTCTCGTCAAAGGTATGGGCGATCATATCGCCATAACCCATGCGCCAGACTCCTGCGTAGGCCAGCATCAGGGCATCGCAGTCGCCGGCCCGCATCTTGGCGATGCGCGTCTGCAGATTACCTCGCATGTCAACGGTCTCCAGGTGCGGGTAAAAATGTTTGAGCAGGGCCACCCGACGGACGGAAGAGGTGCCTATTTTCAAAGGTCGCCGGCTGTCGGCAAGATCGAGATCAACATTATCGCTGACCAGCACGTCGTTCACCTTTTCCCGCAGGCCGAAGGCTATGAGTTCGAATCCCGGGGGCAGGTGAGACTGCATATCCTTGGCGCTGTGTACGGCTATATCGGTGAGGCCGGCTGCAAGCTGCTCTTCAAGCTCCTCAGTGAAGACGCCTTTGCTGCCGATTTTAGCGATCGTTTTTTCCAGGATTTTATCACCCTTGGTGTCCATACTGCGGATTTCCGTAGCGATTCCTCTTTTTTCCAGGGCATCGGCAACGCTCTGCGTCTGCCACATCGCCAGTCTGCTTTTTCGTGTGCCTATTCTTATTACGGTCATAAATTGAACCCAGTTAAAAAATGAATATAGTATCTATTACGTTTTTGGAATCTATAGTGTACTTTGAAAGTTTGGTCAAATTCTGTTTTACTGTTGAGCGCAGCACCGTTTGCGGCCGTTTCGAAGGTTGTGTACCTGCAGGTGCTTAATGTGCAAAGCGTTTACCTTACTCAACATCTCCCAGTCATATCATAACATGCGTTTTCTTGTTTACAATATCCGTTATGCCACCGGTCACAACAACGGCTACCATCTGCCCTTACCCTACTCCGGTTTTTTTCGATCAACCCACAGAAATCTTAAGGATATTATCGATTTTATCCACTCTTCCTCTCCCGATGTCATTGGTCTTGTCGAGGTCGACTCCGGATCCTATCGCAGTGGTAGAAGCTGCCAGGCGCAGATGATTTCCCACGCACTTGGCTACTCCCATGTCGTCGAGACAAAGTACGGCAACAGGCTGTTCACCAGCCATGTCCCTGTTCTTAATAAACAGTGCAACGCTCTGCTCACCCGCAAAGGGGTCAACAGGCATCGCTTCCATTATTTCAGCGAGGGCATAAAACGGTTGATCATCGAAGCAGAAATCGACTCCATCGCCTTCTTTATCGTCCATCTGTCACTGAAGTACCGTCATCGCCAGTACCAGCTCCAGCGTCTCCATCAGCTTGTCAAGGAAACGGAACAACCGGTAATGATCGGCGGCGATTTCAACACCTTCTGGGGCAGCAACGAACTCGAGCTCTTTCTCGCCGCAAGCGGTCTGCAAACCGCCAACCTCGACAATATTCCCTCACACCCCAGCCATGCGCCGCAGAGGCAACTCGATTTTATCCTGCACAGCAAGGAAATCGAAATCGACGATTTCTGGGTGCCGGACATCCAGCTCTCCGATCACTCCCCGCTACTCTGCGATTTCAGCCTCAGAACATCGGTCTGCCCCTCCGCCTGAACCAGCGGCAGCCATACCTCAAAAACCGACCCTTCTCCCAGCTCACTGGTAACCGAAATACGTCCGCCATGGGCTTCAATTACCGCCCGGGCATAGTTCAGGCCGAGCCCAAGCCCCTGTTCGCTTCGACTCCTGTCGCCGCGAAACAGCCTCTCCCATATCCGCTCGATTTCGCCTGCGGAGATACCCATGCCATTGTCGGCAACACTGACGACTGTATACTGCTGCTCACCTCGGGAACGAATGCGTATCCACCCTCCCTCTTTGCCGTATTTAATGGCATTGTCGATGAGATTGGCCCAGACCTGGCGAATGCGGGTATGATCGGCGCTGACGTACAGGTGTTCGTCGATCTCCATATCAATGGTGATTTTTTTATCCTCGGCCACGTACTCATAGAGACCGCCGACATCGGCTATACTTTCGTGGAGGTTGACAGGCGCGATATCGAGCCGCATGGCACCAGACTCGGCTTCGACGACACTCATCATTATAGTAAGCATCGACAACAGCCGCTGGGATTCTTCAAGACAATCGGAGAGGGCTTCGGCCTTCTTTTCGTTGCTTTCATGGCGCAGACCGTATTCGGCAACCGAGCGCAGCCTGGTCAGCGGCGTGCGCAGGTCGTGGGCTACATTATCAAGGTTCTCCTGCATTTCTTTGACCAGTTGCCTGTTGTGGCTTCTCAAGCTGGCAAAAAGGGCTAAAATACGGTCAAGTTCGGGATTGCGGGCTTCGGGCACCGCCGTCTCGTGCTCATCGAGACCCTGCTTGAGGAGTTTTTCGGCCTGACGCAGCACCCGGGTGCTGCGTCGACGGCAGAATAGCGTTGCCGCAGCGGCAACGACAACACCTGCCAGAGCCATGGCCATGATAGCCTCCCTGATTCTACGATAAAGCGTGCCCAGGTAGTCATGTTCTTTGCCCGCCTGCACCCAGAGGTCATCACCAATTTTTCTTGCATAGACCGTCCAGTAGCCTTCAGCATCTGAGGGTGTCGCAAGTGAAACCCATACCGCAGATAACTGCGGGTCGAGATTGACCAGTCCCCTGAAATCCACGGCAACCGCCGTACTGTCGGTATAGAAATGCTGCTCGTTTTCGGCGGTCAATCTGACAAAATGGAGACCGTAGAGGCCGCTTTCACCCGCACCCGCCATGGCCACGGCCAGCGATCTGTTCTGCAGGTAGCTCTCGAGACTGGCCCGCACATCGCTGAGGCAGTGCTGCTGCAATTCCTGACGGACGATGAACAATGCCACCGCCAGGAACAACAGAAGAACCGCCAGGAGCAGGAGAAACAGCCCGCCATAGGCCGGCAGTAAAAATCCCGCCCGGCCCCTAGTCCGAGCGAAGGACATATCCCATGCCTCTGACGGTATGTATCATCTTGGTGTCGAAATCCCTGTCGATCGTATTGCGCAGCCGGCAGACGAGTACGTCTACGACGTTGGTCTGGGGATCAAAGGCATAATCGTAGACTTTCTCGAGAATAGAGGTTTTCGAAAGAACGACGCCAGGATTTCTCATCATATACTCAAGAAGAGCGTATTCCTTGGCAGGCAGTTCGATTTTTCTGCTCTCCCGGCGAACCTCATGCCGCAGCAGATCCATCTCCAGCGGTCCGACCTGCAGTTTCGTCGAGTTGACATTGGTTCTATCCCGTCTGATCAATGCCTGGATCCTGGCCAACAGCTCACTGAAGGAAAAGGGCTTGACCATATAGTCGTCGCCACCCTTCTGCAGACCACGCACCCTGTCGTCGACGGACTGTTTGGCGCTGAGAATCAATACCGGGGTCTCCACTCCCTGCCGGCGCATACTTTCGATCACGCTGAGTCCGTCACGACCCGGCAGCATGATATCGATCACGGCGGCGTCGTAGATGCTGTTAAGAGCCATTTCCTCCCCTTCAACACCGTTGTAGACAGCATCCACGGCGAATCCGGCCTCTTTCAGACCTCCCTGAAGAAAGGCGGCAATCTTGAGGTCATCCTCGATCAACAACACTCTCATGAGGTATCAGTCTCCTGCAACCATGGCTATTATTGTCGCATTCCTGCCGGTAATCCCCTGGTGAAGCCGACAGGCCCGACGATAGGAAAAATAATCCACCGAACAGGAGGTGCAGATGCCGGCAGTAGAAACAGCATTTTCAGGCACCCCCGCCTGCAGCAGCTGTTGCAGGGTGATTTTCCAGAAATCGAAATGGTTGTCTCTGACCAGATACTTCCAGAACCAGCGAGGCAACTCCTCGCGGTAATTGACGAACTCACTGCAACATGGGCCCAAAGAAGGACCGACACCGACTTCGAGATCGGTTGGATTTGAACCGTACTCCCTCTCCATGGCCGCCACCGTCCTGCCGAGGATATTGGCGGCACTGCCGCGCCAGCCACTGTGTACGGCGCCGATCACCTCTTTCTGCCGGTCGTAAATCACCGCGGCCTGACAGTCGGCATGGCCAATCATCAAACCGACTCCAGCGAGATCGGTGGTAAGCGCGTCGCAGCAGTTGATAACGCAGTCGCCGGCAACGGGGGTTCTCAGGTGATATATATCGTCGCCATGCACCTGTTTCGCCGAAACAAGCACATCAAGGCAGGCATGCGCCTTGATCTTTTTTCTGTTGAGCAGAACCCTGTCGGTATCGTCGCCTATGTCAAAGCCTATATTGTTGCTGGCAAAGCTGTTTCTGCTGACTCCACCATGTCTGGAGAAAGTGCCTTCCACAAGATTGACGAAAGGGATGCGCAGAAGAGGCAGTATATGCTGGTCAAAACTGTTCATGTCCACAGACCGCTGTACTCCGGTTTTAACATTGCCACGGCGCTACCATGCCGCCTCAATCCCCTCTCAACATACTATTGGAGATCGCGGAGTGCGGCAATCACTTTATTGAGAGCTCAGCAGGAAACTATCACCGTTGCAAAACTGGGGTTTGGAATTTGCACAAAAACAATTTCTTGCAAGCGAAGGCCATCGTTGAAATATTTGAGTTGAAATTCAGGCGTGTGTCTATATTTTCGAGGGTGCTACGCGTAAATCTGTAACCCTATCTGGGAGCTGTATCTTTCGTGTTTGAGTATGATAAGGTGGATTATCACTTCAAGGTATCGTTTCTTTTTCGCCTTTTGTACCTTGTAAAGTGATTCCGGTTAATTATGTTTTAGTTATTGCTTCTGTTGTGCAAATATTGAAAAACTTACCACATTCGAGTCATTGGGAGAAGGTATGAAAAGATCTATTGTTTCCACGCTGGTAGCGTTTTTGAGCTTGCTCTATTCTTCAGCCACTGTAGCAGATGAAGGCAAACCAGTTATTGTTGCCTCGACAACGCAGATTGCTGATTTTGCCCGACAGGTTGCAGGTGACCGCATGATAGTGAAAAGCATACTTGCCGCCGGGGCAGATCCCCATACCTACCAACCGACTCCCGATGACGTGCAGATGGTAATTAGTGCCGATTTATGTTTGGAAAACGGGCTGCACCTCGAAGGGAAAAATTGGATGGCCACTCTTGCCAAAGATGCAGGTAAGCCAATAATTACAACGACCAATGGCATACAGCCTCTTTCTATCTCCAGTGGGGAGGAAAAAGTCGCTGATCCACATGCCTGGTTCTCGCCTAAAAATGTGGCTGTGTACGTCAACAACATAGTCAAAGGTTTCATCCAGCTCGACCCTGACGGCAAAGAGGAGTATGAGGCGCGTGCCACGTTGTTTCTGCAACAACTACGGGTCCTGGACTCGTGGATACGACAGCAGATCAACCAAATCCCTACGCAGCGTCGTATTCTCGTAACTACCCATGATGCCTTTAACTATTTTTGTACTGAATTTAAGTTGAATGCAAACAACAATTTTCTCTCTATCGCCCCCGTTGGCTGGTCTACCGGAGCGGAGGTCGGCGGTGGTATGACCCCTGAACGCAGGAGCAAAGTTGTCCAATCCATTAAAGAATCAGGCGCGCCAGCTCTGTTTGTTGAAACCACTATCAATCCAAAGCAAATACGAGAGATCGCCAAGGAAACAGGGGTGAAAATTGGCGGAGAACTCTATTCCGATTCAATGGGGCCAGAGGGTTCTGCTGGTGAGACATATATCGGCATGATGAGAGAGAATGTTATATTGATAGTTAAGGCGCTAAAATAGGTGAATCATGAGGTTTTTTCTAGTAGTCGCTATCTGGGTTGTTATTGTTGGAGGGCTCTGGAAATATATTTCCCACAGAGATGCACAACGTGAGCTGATCGTTGCGACAACACCAATAGACCTCACCGTCGAAGGCCGGTTTGCACTCGAAATCACCCCCACATTTTCGACGGAAGATGACCCTTTTGCCTTAACAACTTCTGAAAACAATGCTTCCCCGTTTGAAGTAAAGCTCAATGGTGACGTGGTAGATATGCGTGCATTGGAGTTTCAACGCGGAGAGACAATTCGAAAAGAAAAAATTGCTGGAGTGCTCACTGGACACAATGAGATATATGTTAATGCCAGCCCGCCTCTATCTGAAAACACCCTGGAACATGGTATTCGGGTAAAAGTCTACCAGGACGACACCCTTATTGTAGATAAAACCGTCTGGGCTGATCAGGGAGCATTGGTCTCAGGAACAATTAGTTTCAACCACTCCCAAACCGAAGAGGCAAGTCATGACCACTGAACGGCGGATCGTAATCGATGTAAAACATCTGACCGTGAGTTATCAGGCAAAACCCGCCCTGCTTGATGTAAGTGTGCAGATTGAAAGTGATCAACTCGTGGGAGTGATCGGTCCCAATGGTGCCGGAAAATCGACCTTTATAAAAGCCGTACTAGGTTTTGTCAAACCTGATCTCGGCACCGTGCAGATCAATGGCAAGAGTGCCCAGAAAGCAAAAGGAGAGGTTGCCTATGTACCACAGCGGGGAGCTGTAGATTGGGATTTCCCGATAACCGTCAAAGAAGTTGCACTTATGGGTCGTTACCAGCAAATTCCCTGGTACACCACCCCCGGATCCAACGATTATGATGCTGCCTTTAGTGCACTTGAAATGGTGCGAATGCAGGATTTTGCTGAAAGGCAGATCGGCGAGTTATCCGGAGGACAGCAGCAGCGAGTATTCCTTGCCCGGGCTCTCGCTCAGGGAAGTGACATCCTCTTGCTTGACGAGCCTTTCGCAGGTGTCGATGCAGCGACAGAAAGAGCTATTCTTGACGTACTGGAACGTGCCAAACAAAATGGTAAAACCCTGGTTGTCGTTCATCATGACCTTTCAACTGCTGCTGAATATTTTGACAAACTCATTCTTATAAAGCAGAGAATGTATGCTTTCGGCATTCCACAGATGGTCTTGAATGAAGAGCTGTTAAGCAATGTATATGAAGGACGGTTACGCATCTTTAGTGATATTATAAAGAAGGGAGATACCTGATGTACGAATTGTTCATTGCTCCTCTCACAGAAACATATTTTCAAAAGGCCCTCATCGGTGGTGCGATCGTGGCCGTTGTTGCAGGTGTGGTCGGATGCCTTGTTGTTTTAAAGCGCATGGCCTTTCTCGGTGACGCATTGTCACATGCCATGATTGCCGGTGTCGCAGGTGGTTACCTGGTGATGAAACTCCTGTTTGGAGCAGAAGCACATGCTCCTGGCATGCTTCTTGGTTCACTCATTGCCGCTATCGCAACGGTAGCCCTTATCAGTTTTGTTTCCAGAATATCAAGGGTTAAAGAGGATACAGCCATTGGTATAATGTATACTGGAATTTTTGCCCTCGGGGTTGTGGTGGTCTCTATTTTCCGTCACTACATCCATATCGATCTAATGCATTTCATTATGGGTGATGTTCTGGGTGTTGCCGACAGCGATCTCTGGGTGAGCGCCTTCGTCGCTGCAATAGTTCTTTCGATATTGATAATATTCTTCAGGCATTTCCAACTGGCTACCTTTGACCCGGTTATGGCCGCATCCATCGGTTTGCCTGTATTGCTCATCGACTATGTATTGACGACCTGTGTATCTTTGGTCGTGGTTAGTGCAGTGAGTATGGTGGGCGTTATTCTGGTTGTAGGTTTACTGATCACTCCTGCTGCGACAGCTTACCTCTTAAGCGACCGCCTTGATCGTATGATGTGGCTTGCTGCACTTTTCGGCGTCACCAGTGTGGTCGGAGGCCTCTACCTGTGTGTTTGGCTCGATTCAGCAGGTGGTGGTGCAATCATGTTGTTTTGCACCCTTCAATTTCTTGTGGTTCTGGCTGTCGCCCCTAAATATGGGCTATTTGCCCGTTGGATGAGATTGCGAAACCTTGTCCCCCAACAGGTTATAGAAGACATTCTTACCACCATTTTACGCTATAAAAAGACAACCCCCCTTGAAATAGTGCAGCAATACGTGCATAGCGGCAAAGAAATTACCAGAGCATTGCAACGGATGACCCAGGATGGATTAATAACTGGCAGTGACAAGGGATACACCCTGACGGAAAATGGAGAAAAGGAAGCCAACAAAGTACTGCGGGCGCATCGTTTATGGGAAGCCTATTTAGAAAAGATAGGCACTCCTGAAGAACAACTTCATCCTACGGCCCATAAGCTGGAGCATATAAGTGATGAGAAAACTGTCGACTATCTCGATGAAAAACTGGGCACCCGTGGGCGTGACCCCCATGGTCAAACAATTCCATGACCATCTAGAACGTATATCTGCATTCCCCCGGTGGTGCCGGGTCAAATGTGATGACTACCAGAAATACACGTATCGTTCACA
>CAKZOA010000297.1 GCA_937132035.1 uncultured Desulfobulbaceae bacterium
TTTGGCAATCAGCCGCGTATTCCGGCGAATATCGTCGCCCTTTGGCTGGATGCGCGACGGCCCGTCCCTGACGGTCGACAGGGCAATAGAGACCATGGCGCCGTCTAAGATGCAGTCCTCTTGAGGTATGACTTTCCACGCCCCCTGCGGTACCGGAGCACCGGTCATCACCCGCCAGCTCTCTCCTTTGCACAGTCTTCTTCTGCGAGTTTCGCCCGCGGCGATTGTGCCCGCCAGACTATAGCGAAGACGAAGGTCCTTTTGGTCACAGGACTTCCTGCCAATAGCGTAGCCATCATAGAGTGAGCGCCTGAAAGCCGGACTGGAGCGAAGGGCTCTGACATCGGCAGCGCTGACCAGACCGCAGGTCTTCCACAACGGCAGTTTTCGTGTGGTGGTGAGACCGACATGGCTCCATATTGTTTTCAAGGCCTGCGCCAGCGTGACACTCATGGGTCTTTCCCCTCTACCGCCTTCAGACTATATACCCCTGCTGCTGCAGGTAGAGAAGAATCTCCTGGACGGCTTCCATGGGGGTGATCTCTGTAGTATCGATGACAATATCGGGATTTTTCGGCGGATCATAAGGATCTGTGATACCCGTTACCCCCTTGATGATGCCGGCCCTGGCCTTGGCATACAATCCTTTGCGGTCGCGGTTCTCGCATACTGCCAGGGGGGTGGAGACATACACTTCTATGTAGCCGCCGCAGCTGGAGATAAGCTCTCTGTTGGCCTGCCGGGAAGACTCATAAGGAGCTATAGGCGCACAGAGAGCGATGCCGCCGTTTTTGGTAATCTCGCTGGCAACAAAGCCGATACGCGTGATATTGAGGTTACGGTGTTCTCTGGAAAAGCGTAACTCCGAAGAAAGATTTTTCCTGACAATATCGCCGTCAAGCAGGGTAACCGGTCGGTCCCGCATCTCCAGGAATTTGACGAGAAGCACCTTGGCGATGGTCGACTTACCGGACCCGGAAAGCCCGGTCAAAAAAATCGTGAACCCCTGCCTGGAGCGCGGCGGAAAAGTTCTCTGCAGCTCTTCGACGATTTCTGCATAGGAGAACCACTCGGGGATGTGCGCTCCCATTGTGAGCCGGCGCTGCAGTTCCTGGGAAGAGATCGTCTCGAGCTTCTCTTTCTCCTGCTGTGAGACCTCCACGTATATTTTTTCATCCGGGAGATAGCCCATCTGCTTCTGCGGTACCATGACAATCCCGGTCTCCTCTTGATACTCGGCAACGAGGCGTTGGGCCGCCCCGACGGGATAAAATTTCTGATCGTCATTGACATAAGGGTCGGCATGATCCTCAGCGACCATGAAATGACTGCAGCCATAATTCTTTCTGATAATGGCCTGCCACAAAGCGGCCCGGGGACCGGCCTTCCTGCTGGCAAAAGGCATCAGCCCCAGAAGTATCATGTTAGGCGGAAACCTGTCGATGAAATGCTGGTAACAGCGCACCTGGGTATAGTAATCGAGGTCGCCGGGATGGCTCAGATCGGCAACGGGATGGAGAAGAATGGCAGCCCCCGCCTCCCTGGCTGCAGCCAGCACCATTTCGCGATGGGCGCAATGCAGATAGTCGTCGGTATGAAAGCCAAGAACCTTGCGCCAGCCGTTCATGGTAAAGCGGCGGACGGTCTCCGATGGAGTTAAGCGCAGGTCCTGGAAGTCATAATGCACCGGCAGGCTGACTCCCTCGAGGGTGCCGCCAATATACCAGAAGGTCTCTCTATCATACAGGGCCTGCACCTGCGGATGACGACTGCCGTCGACGGTGCCGTACACTGCCTCTGCCTCCCTTTCCGGCTCAGAAAGCCAGATATCACTGATGGTGAGGATGGCCAGCAATACCCCTTCCTGATCATTGAGAGCCACACGCTGACCAACCTCCAGCCTGCTGGCGGCTTTCTCACTGACATCGAGACAAACCGGTATGGGAAAAACGGTGCCGTCGGCCAGGCGCATGGTATCGAGGACCGACGCATAATTCTCCCGGTTCATGTATCCATCGAGGGGATACATGCCCCTGTTGAGCAGTAGTTCTATATCGGTAAGCTGCGTCTCGCTGAGATCAATATCTTGCAGGGAAAGAGCCTCCCTACGGAGTATCTCCACCCTGCGAAAATGGACTATCAGGCTTTCTGAAAACTCAAAATTGAACATCCTCTCACCTATATCAAACGCAAAAGCGCCTCCGGCATTGACGATAGCCGGGAAGTATTATTTACCCAGACAGAACTGCTCGAAAATCACATCAAGAATATCCTCTGTAGTGGTCTCTCCGACGATATCGCCCAGCTGGTCGAGAATCTCCTGCAGATCAACGGCAAGCAGATCCGTGCTCACTCCCGCTTCCAGCCCCTCCCGAACGCTGGTGCAGGCCGAATGAGCTTTCTGCAGACTCTGTTTGTGTCTGAGATTGGGAGCGCAGCCCTCTTCCTGCCACTGGTCCTTGTCCCCCGTTACCGTCTCAAAGAGGAGTTTTTTCAAATCCTCTAGGCCGTATAGGCTTTTAGCTGAGATCGGTACCCGCGGCACATCCTGGCCCAGTGCCGCAAGCTCGATCTCTGCTGGATCTTGGATGAGATCGATCTTATTGATCAACACTATCATAGGCTTATGAGAGACGGTTGTGAACAACTCAAGATCTTCCGGTGTCACACCGACGGCGCCATCCAGCATAAAGAAAATGACATCCGCCTGGTTGACCAGCCGCCTGGCCCGCTGTATTCCCAGCTCTTCGACCTCATCGGCACCTTTTCGTATGCCGGCGGTATCGGCAAGTCGAACCGGCATGCCCAGGACATCGACACATTCCTCGATGCTGTCTCTGGTAGTACCGGGAACCGCCGTCACCAGGGCTCTTTCCTCCTGCAGCAAGGCATTGAGCAGGCTGGATTTACCAACATTGGGTCTGCCGACGATAACCACCGACACTCCCTCTCTGTATATGCGTCCCTGATCAGCGCAGCGCAGAAGATACTCAATGGGCCGAGCCACCTCGCTTTCCAGTTGAACCCTGAGAACTTCGTGATCGACTATTTCGATTTCCTCGTCGGGGAAGTCGATGGAGACTTCGATCACGGCCCGCATGGTAGTCAGGCTCCGGCGAATTGTATCCACCCGCTGGTAAAGTGCACCGGCCAGCTGGTCCTGGGCAATATCTATCCCCTTACGCGTTTTGGCCGCCAGGATATCGATTACTGCCTCGGCCCTGGTCAGATCGATGCGACCGTTGAGAAAAGCACGTTTGGTGAACTCTCCCGGCTGGGCCAGATCGAGGTTTTGCCGGAGCAGAACTTCAAGAATGGACTGCAACACAAGATAGCTACCGTGACAATGGACCTCCACCACATCTTCCCGGGTGTAGGTGCTGGGCGCCGCCATGTAGACCACCAGCACCTCATCAAGAAGACGCTGGTTCTCTGGATCATTGATGGTACCGTAAAAAAGATGGTGACTGCGAAAATCGCATTCGGGATTGTGCGGGCTGAAAACAGATTTGAGCACGTGCAGCGACAGAGGGCCGCTTATACGGATAATGCCGATACCGCCGGAACCGGGAGGCGTCGAGATGGCGGCAATGGTTCTTTCCTCAGAGCTGTGTTCAGTCATAGACATCTGGGGACCTGTTTAGCACCTGGTACGGCGCAATAGCGCTTTCGTCATGTGAGGCTCCGACCTCACGAGGTACCGTCGCTTTTCTTGCGGTTATTGCCGCCCTTGCGACCGCGGGAGTTGCTGCGTTTGCGGCCTCCCCCTTTGCCACCGCCTTTACCGGGCTTATAAATGAGGATTTTTTTAAACAGTCCATCGCCAACGCTGCGGCTGCGTATCTCCTTGTCTTCCTGGAGACTCATATGAATGACCCGTCTTTCCGAGGGAGACAGGGCGGTGATAACCTGGGTCTTGCCGTCCTCCCTGACCTTGCCGGCCATTTCAAGCGCCTGCGCTTTGAGCTCATCGAGCCGCTTCTGACGGTAGTTGCCAACATCGACGCTCAGACGCAGTCTCTCCGGCACCTTCCTGGCAATAATCTTTCGCAGCAGATACTGGAGAGAATCAAGCGTTTTTCCATCCTGGCCGGTAAGAACAGCCTCATGCTCTTCACTCACCTGGCAGAGTACCGAGGTGCCGCTGGCGCTTATCTCAACGACCGACGGGTAGCCCATCAGTTCGAGAATCCGCTGCAACTCTTCTGTGATCAGCGCCAAAGTGCTTTCAGAAAGTTCGGTGCTTTCCTGATCGTTATCCGACACCGCCCCATTCAATGGCTCATTATCGTCGTCTTCAGTGCCATTATCCAGGTACTCCTGCTCCTCCTGGCTTTTCGGTGCCGAAGTATCCTCATGCTGCTGTACGGCCTGAGCAACATCTTGAGGTGGTTTGGGCTCTTCCTCTATGGCTTTTTCAACGGGAGCCTGCGACGGCGCCACCTTCTTTTCTGCCTCACCGGCCGTGCCTGCCTCTGGTCTGGGCGCGGCGGCTTTGTTCTTTTCGGCCGTCGTCGAAGCCTTGCGCTGTTTTGCGCGAACGTTTTTTACCTTGCCTTCACTCTTCTTCATAGAGACCCGTATATGAGCCTTCTTGCGAATGAGTCCGAAAATTCCGGTGGAGCCTGTTTCGACGACTTCTATCTCCAGCTGTTCCTGGGGTACCTGTAATGTATCACATGCTTGCTGTATTGCATCGGTAACTTCTTTGCCGTAGAAATCTTTCGTGTTTGAGGTCATTGACTTTTCCTGAATGAAAAATTCATCGATCGCCTGCAGTCAGTATCGCTGGTCTTGTCATTGGAGGCGCTTCTAGGCTTTTTTGGCGGCCCCGCGATTGATCAACTGCTGTTGGAGAATGGCGAGGAGGTTGTTGACAAACCAGTAGAGCACCAGACCGGAGGCAAAGTTGACGAACATAAAGGTAAACACCACCGGCAGCATCATCATGATCCGCGCCTGGGTAGGATCCGCCGTCGTCGGTGTAAGCTTCTGCTGAATAAACATCGAGGCGCCCATCAACAGGGTCAATACGGGCACTCCCCCGAGATAGGGGATATCGAAGCCTATCCACAGCCTGTCCGGTGCTGACAGATCATTAATCCAGAGCATGAAAGGCGCATGGCGCAGCTCGATACAGAGCAACAGGACTTTATAGAGGGCGAAAAAGACAGGTATCTGCAAAATCATAGGCAGGCAACCGCCCAAGGGATTGACCTTATAGGTCTTGTAGAGGGCCATGACCTCGCGGTTCATCTGCTGGGGATCGTTTTTGTATTTCTCCTTGAGCTTGACCATCTTCGGCTGCAGCTTCTGCATGTTTTTCATGGACTTGAGGCCCTTCTGGGTTATCGGCCAGAAAATCGCCTTAAAAATGATGGTGACCATGATAATGGCAATGCCATAGTTCTTGAAGAAGCTGTGAAAAAAGTTGAGAAGATGCAGTGTCGGCTTGGCAATAAAATCGAACCAGCCGAAATCGATAGACCTGTCGAGATTATACCCTAACTCTTTGAGAAGAGAGAGTTTTTTAGGACCATAGAACAGGCGGTACTGGTAGATAGCCGAGTCGTTGGGACTCAAGGTGTCAAGACCGCCGGAGAGCTGTGTATAGGTAATATCCTCATTGCCCTGCATGACAAAGGTCGACGGCTCCTTGGTCTCGGGAATAATGGCGCACATAAAATAAGTGCCCTCGAAGGCCACCCAGTCGAAGACCCCCTGCACCGTTTTCGGCCCCTCCTCGTACTCCTTGGTCTTGTACTCCTTCAACTCGCCGTTGCGGTAGGCTGCCGGGCCGATAAAGAGAAAGCGGTTAAAGGTGCTTCTCTCCTCGAAGGGCACGTTGACCTGGTGCAGTTGCGGGCTGCCCTGCAGGGTCTGTCCGGTGGGGTTGGATACGCGGATATCCATTTCAATAATATAGCTGTCTTCTTTGAAATGGAAGACTTTCTCAACCTGCAATCCGGCAGGTGTCGTCGCCGTCATACGCAGTTCGCCCGTACCGTTTTCGAATTCGACGACGCTGTCGGCCGCTTGGTAAAAGCTATCGGCCGGTATA
The DNA here is from genome assembly GCA_937132035.1 of uncultured Desulfobulbaceae bacterium. GTDB lineage: Bacteria > Desulfobacterota > Desulfobulbia > Desulfobulbales > Desulfocapsaceae > Desulfopila_A. The sequence goes on from CAKZOA010000297.1 coordinate 6,062, forward strand.
ACACTGCCCCAGCCAAACTTGAGAGGATATCCCATGTTCTGTGGGTTTTCTATCAACTGTTTTCCCGGTGAGTCCTCGGCGCTGGTTTCACGATGGTTCTTCAAAACGAAACTGGTCACCGTCCCTCCCGCCTCCGAAAGCACCGCTCTATAAAGCGGCGTTTCCACCGAAATCTTTTTGGCATCCCCTCCTGCCATAGGCTGGGGTACGGCGGCAGGCACTTGCGGAGTCGTTGCCAGCTGCGGCTGCTGCGTTGCCGGTTGCTGCATCTGCGACTGCTGCTGTACGCCGCTCTCTGAAGGCGTAGTCCGAACGGTATCGGCACTGCCCTCGACAACAGTCTCCTCACTTTGAAAACCGACAAAAAAATACTGGTAGCCGATCAGAATAAGAAATGAGATGAGTATTGCCAGAAAAGCTCTATAGGTATCCATGCGATTATCCTGCTCTAGAGGAGAAAAAGGTCTGGTATTAGTCGTTTATCAAAGGAGTGGGTCATATCCGCCATTGCAGAAAGGATGGCACCTGGCCAGCCGCTTTGCACTTAAAAAGAGTCCTTTGACGAGGCCGTAACGTTCTACAGCCTCAAGTGCATAGCACGAACAGGTCGGGGTAAACCGGCAGCTGGGCGGCAGACAGGGCGAAATACTATAGCGGTATATGCGGATGCAGGCAAGCGTCAGTAATCTGGGCCAATACCATGGGGTCATCTTAATGTTCATTGGGTGTGCCGTCCTGGAAAGTGAGATGAGACACGGCCTCGGTCACCGCTTCCGGAGAGGCGGCCGAAAATGGGGGCTTGACGGCCATGACGATATCTGCATCCTGCGGGTAGCGCTCCCTGTTCAAGCGAAATGATTCCCGAATAATTCGCTTGATCCGATTCCTTCGCACCGCTCCCTTGACCCGACGGTGAACACTTATTCCCAGACGGTTAAAGCCAAGAGTATTTCTTGTGCAAATAAGGGTGAAGCCATCTCCGTACAGCCGCATACCCCGTCTATATACCTGTTCAAACTCTTTATTTTTTCGCAACAGGCATGCTTTAGGAAGAGCGTATTCCTTCAAAAGGATCAGGCAGAGAGTCTCTTACGCCCTCTGGCTCTGCGTGCGTTGAGAATTGCCCGTCCGGCGCGAGTGCTCATGCGGGCTCTGAACCCGTGGGTACGCTTACGTTTGATATTGCTTGGCTGAAAAGTACGTTTACTCATTTGTTTACACCTTGGTTTGAATCCATGCCTGGATGGATACGTTCTCTGTTTTCAATCGGCAGCGGGGGAGTTGAAGGGTGTGCTCCCGCCGCGATATTATCCCGCCCCGATGCTTTTTCTGGGACTATAAACAACAAACCACCAATATTAACCACACATGTGTTTCGGTGTCAATTATTTTTGCCCTTCTACGATACAGGGCACCTTGCACGACTGCCATCGCTGTGATACAATCCGCCGGTATCGCGGGGTCTTATCCAAAACACTGCTGCCGGCTCCGGAGACTCTTTATCCTTGAGACTGCCGCTTCTGTTTTTGTGGATAGAGCCCACTATATACACAGAAATATCCACCATTCGCCCTTCGGAGTTCACTATGGCGCCCCACTCTCCACGCTTCTATAAAAACATAGACTGGCTCCAACTCTGGCAGAATGAACGCAAACACAAATCCTGGCGCAGCAAAAAGGCCACAGACTGGGATAAAAAGGCGGGGGCCTTTGCCGAGAGGACCAGTGATTCCCCCTATATTCCTCTTCTGCTCTCACGCCTGCCGCTTGATCCGGACTGTACCGTGGTCGATGTCGGCTGTGGACCGGGCACCCTGGCCCTGCCGCTGGCCAGGATGGTCAAAAACGTCACCGCCATCGACTATTCCAGAAAAATGCTGGACGTCATTGAGGCCCGGGCCGGAGACGAAGGCCTCGACAATATACGCTGCGTGCACTGTTCCTGGGAGGATGACTGGCGTAGCCACGACATCGAGACTGCAGACATTGCCATAGCTTCGCGCTCGCTAAACATAGCCGATCTGCCATCGGCCCTGAAAAAGCTCAACGACATCGCCCGTCGCTCTGTTTTCATAACCGACCGCATAGCCCCAAGCCCCTTCGACCCCGAGGCCTTTGCTGCAGTGGGCCGCGAATTCAGTTCCGGTCCTGATTATATCTTTACCCTCAATTTTCTCTATTCCATGGGTATCTGCGCCAACGTCGAGATACTTGAGCTCGACCGCCACACTGTGTTCAAAAACACAGAGGAAGCGCTCGCCGCTTACATCTGGATGTTTAAGGATCTCAACCAAGACGAGACATATCGACTGCAGCGCTATGTCGAGTCATGCGTTGTCGCCTCTTCCACGGACACAATCGTAATCCGCCGTCCCCAGGGACTCCGCTGGGCACTTATCTGGTGGAAAAAGCCACAGGGCTGAAAGCTCTCAAATGACCGTCATTGCAGGACATTCCATTTTCTGGGATCATCGCAGTCACCATAGTGGACGCTGGATGCTTCTCATTCATGCAGAAGTGATTACACAATATAGACACAAGAGCCTTATGTTTGCGCAGTATCTTGTACCATCGAGATGCTGCGGACCCCAGGCAACCAGTGGATACACCGGCTATGAAAAAACCCAATCTCAAATCATTTCTGCTCGTAGTTCTTCCCTTGGCGACGATTTTGACCGTGGCCACGGAAACCTGCCAGGCACAGCAGGAGGAGCAAGGCGACGACGATACGCCCCGGCTGGTAAAGGCGGTAATGGCCGAGTCCATCGACACCCTTTCCCCGGTTAACGAAGCCGTTGTCTTTTCAATCGACCTGCGCCGGCTCATCTGCTTCACGGAGTTCGACCCGGTGCCCGTACCTTCTCTCATTTATCACACATGGTATCATCGCGGTGTATTAATAGCCCAAAAGCAACTGACCATCAAACCTCCCCGCTGGTCTTCGTTTTCGGGCATGCAGCTCCGAGACACCGACATCGGTCCATGGCAGGTTGATATAACTGATGACCACGGCAGGATCATTGAAACACTCAGATTCAGCATAACGGAATAGGGTGACGGCGGTGATCGATCTCATAACCAGCCTGCGGTGGCAGGACATCCTCGATATCATTCTCAACAGCTATATTCTCTTCAGACTCTACGTACTTTTTCGGAGCACTAACGTCATCCGCATGCTTTTGGCTATCTGCATGCTCTGGGTACTCAAACGGTTGGCCGTCAGCATGGGCCTGATCGTCACAAGCTGGGTAATTCAGGGTATCATCGCCGTCGCCGCACTCATTATCATCATCGTTTTCCGCAATGAAATCGCCGGTGTCTTTCAGGCCCGCAGCATCAGATCGTTTTTCTGGGGTATCCCGCAGCGTCCGCTGCAAACGCCCGTTGACGTCATCGTCGAAAGCGTCGATGAACTGGCAAGACGCGGACTCGGGGCGCTGCTAGTCATGCCGCTGAGCGGCAACACAGGCGATGCCATGCACGGCGGTATTCAATGGCAGGGCAGGCTTTCACAGGAAATGCTGCTGTCTATTTTCTGGCACGGATCGCCTGTTCACGACGGCGCCGCTGTCATTCGCGGTGATCAGGTCCTAACAGTGGGGACCATACTGCCGCTTTCCAAAGACAAGAATCTGCCCTCGCATTTCGGCACGCGCCACCGCGCCGCCGCCGGTATGGCGGAAAAGACCGACGCGATGATCATCGTCGTATCCGAGGAAAGAGCCGATATAAGTGTCTTCAGGAACACAACACATATCGCCATCAAAGACAGTTTTCATCTGAACCGGGTTCTTCATGAACAGATGGGAACCACAACCGACAACAAGGCTCTTACAAGCCAGGCATTTGAATTTACAGCCGCCGCCTTGGGTTGCCTGGTGTTCATTACCGCCATCTGGTTCAGTTTTGCCCGTGGCGTGGAAACTCTGGCCACACTGGAGGTACCGGTTGAGTTCACCAACCGGCCCGCCGACATGAAACTTTTTTCGGCCTCGGCCAGCAGTGTCAATGTGCAGATAAGCGGCTCAGGCTCACTCATCCGCGCAATCCGGCCCGAACAGCTCAATGTCAGGTTGAGTCTGGGCAATGCCGTCCCTGGCGACAACGAGATATCCATCCATAGGAAAGGCATCATATTGCCGCCCGGCATAGACCTCAAGCGGGTCGAACCTGAAACGCTGGTGGTCAATCTGGATGTACCGGCAGAAAAACTGCTGCCTCTACAGCCGAACTGGACTGGCAAACTGGCACCGGGCCTTATAATGACCCAGGCCTCCGTCTCTCCGGAGAAAGTCAAAATTGTCGGTGGCAATTTAACGGTCCGGGACCTGCGTACACTCTATACCGAACATATCCCCCTGGACACAATCAGCGCAAGCGGTACCACCGAGACCGGCCTCATGCTCTTGCCCTCATCGCTGGAGCTTGTCGACACGACCCTTAAAAAGGTAAAGATCACCTACAAGGTGCAGCGGCGACCGGTCGCCGTATCGTCGGACAATCCCTGATCGTCCGCATTCATCCCATACTGGGCATGTCCTTCTGATACAAAAAGCGCCACAGCCCTTTTCCGGCAAAAAGTGCAACCGCTATCCTGGCGGTGAGTAAAAACCATCTTCGCCGAACTCTATTTGCTTTAATCGATCTTTTTCCTTATAGTGCTGGGGTTGCGACATTCACGGGCGCGGCCTTTTACCGACGTTCCCTCATCCCCTCTGCCTGCCGGCCAGCACGTTCGGTCACGAACCGA
>CAKZOA010000298.1 GCA_937132035.1 uncultured Desulfobulbaceae bacterium
AGCCATTGACAATGGCGCCGACATCGCCGGCATAGCCTCGATGAAGGCCCTGCATGAGGCCCCCTCTTCTTTGCTCTACGCGCATTTAGGCATTCCCCAAGGGAGAGCCGTCGCCGACCATCTGCAATCACGGGGCACCGAAATCAACCGGCACCCGAGCAAGGCCTGGGTTCTCGTCATCGGTATAGCTCATCCTGCCCATCTTCCAGAACTCGACTGGTGGGACGGCAGCGGCACCCCGGGAAATCAGATGCTGATAGACAGTCTTGAACACACCAGGCACAATCTCCAGGAGACTATGGGGGTGCGCTGTCACAAACTCCACTACTTTGTCGAGAAGGGAGGTGTCTTTCTCAAGGATGCAGCTGTCCTAGCAGGACTCGGCTGCATAGGCAGGAACAACCTGCTGATCACCCCCGGCTTCGGGCCAAGGATACGTCTGCGCGCTCTACTGCTCGAGGCCGGCCTGCGGTCCACCGGTCCGATCGGCTTCGCCCCCTGCACCGGCTGCGACATTCACTGCAGAAACGTCTGCCCGGAAAAGAGCATGTCGGAAAAGCGCAGTGTCCCGGACGGCATCGAGGTTTCGGAGCTGCCGGCCCGGGATGGAGCCTACGACAGAGAGTTGTGTGGTCATCAAATGGATGAGGATATTCGTCAGAGCGAAAACAAAGGCGGCGTGAATACAGGGGTTCCTGTCAAATACTGCCGCAAATGCGAATTTATCTGTCCGGTGGGAAACGACAGCGCAGCGTGACCGGACCAGCCGACAACAGAGCGGAGGAATTTCCTGCAAGTGAAGGCGGCATGGGCCTTACCACAAAGTGACAGATATGATTGACATTTGATGCCGGTCGAATTAGGTTCGCCCTGACCAGGTCCAGCCCATCCGGCCCGCCCGGATTTCTTGTCTTTGCCCAAGACCGGCTGGCGGAAGTATAGGCATAGGTAGAAGTCACCCTCAGCGGTCGCACCTGAAGACACAGGCGAAAACCACCAAGCAGGCCGCTTTGGTCATATATTAGTGTATAACAATCATGAGAGACTCCAAAAAACAGGAACGACAGGAGAAGATACTTCTCGAAGCCCTGAGACTCTTTACCGAAAAGGGCTACTTCAACACCTCGGTGAGTGACATCCAGGCCGCCCTGAACTTAAGCGTCGGTACCCTTTACAATTACTTCAAAAACAAAGAAGCCATTGCCATAACACTTTTCAGCAACATCGAAAACTGTCTCTATGAAGCCCTCTGCGAGATAGAAAGGAAGCATCTGGACACCGCAGGCCGCTGCAAGGCCATCGTCCACCATCTGTTCGACACCACCGAAAGAGCCCCCGCCTCCATGCAGTACCTTTTCTACACCAAACACAGGGAATTCATGGCTGTGGAAAAATCGGTCTTTGCCTCCCTGCCGTTTTTAAAAATGAAGGAAATGGTAATACAGGGACAGCAACGGGGAGAAATACGTGACATCGATGCCGACGTGGCCCTCGTGGCCCTCTTTGCCGGCCCAATGCGCATGATCTCACTGCGGATCGATAATATACTGGAAAGACCGTTGCCCACCTACCTCGATGAAAGCTGGGAATGCGCCTGGCGCAGTGTCAAGGCCGTGTAGCTTATGTTCTTGCCTCTGTCGAAGAACTGCTGATTCATCAGGGCATCTGCTGACGAGACCACATTTGGCCGAACATTCCAAGAAAAACACACGTTCCGGTCACTCACTCCTGAATGCTCCAGGGTTTCCGCATCAAGGCCACATTTTTCTCCGGAATTTCGCATGACCAGCCAAAATCGCGGGCGAGATAGCGAAGTGTGGCTTCCCGGTAAAACACCACGTGCGTCAAGTCACGACGATAATGCCAGGAGGCGAAACGGGAATCGTCGGTCTGAAAACAGGTCATCAACGCCAGCCAACCGCCCGGCCGTAATATTCTGTCGAAACATCTGAACTCTTTGGCGGGATGGTGGAAATGCTCGATGGCTTCGCTGCAGGTGATAAAGTCGAAAAAGTCGTCAAGCGGTTTGCGATCGGGGGAGAAATGCACGTCAAACAGGCTCACGCGGTGCCCAGCTTGGCGCAGCATGCAGGGGAGTGCAGGGCCCGGGCCGCATCCATAATCCAATCCTTTCGCCTTCGGTGGTAGACGCTGTAGAAGAGGCCCGGCGAGCTTTGAAAGAAAATGGCGATACCGTGGATCATCCGGTTCATTCCTGTGTTGGCAATAGAGGGTGTATTCTTCTTCAGTCGATATTCTGTGGGCCGGATCGAGAAAAGTTGCCTGGCAGGCATGGCAACGCCAATAGCTCCTTGTCTCAATGATCATAAATGGACGTGCCGCCGGCCTGCCGCATATAAGGCAATGCCGGTCTATCTGATACGCACAGGGAGACGTAGTGTTGGTGCAAGGTTCCATGGAATATTTTGAACGACAATTTCCGGTTTGATCTGACCATCTGCCAGAAAGCACTGACAAAATGTCATTTACTCGACTCACTCAATCTTTATAGTCAACTTCCCTTGTGAGCGCCCTGAAGGTTTTTCAAGGAATCCCTTGAGAAGCGTGCTCCATTACTTCACATTTTTCGCCATAATCACTTCAGCAATTTCTTTGAGTGCCAGAATATAGGCTGCCGTCCGTAATGATTCGACCTGGTACTCCTCCTTGCAGCACACCACGTCAGCCGCCGCCTTCTCGATCTGTTTTCTCAACCGCTCAAAGACGTATTCTTTTTGCCAGTAGTCGCCTGTACGGTTCTGCACCCACTCGAAATAGGAAACGATAACCCCGCCGCTGTTGGCCAGGACATCGGGTATAACGACTACATTATTGTCCTGCAGGATGCTGTCAGCTTCTTCGGTAACCGGCGCATTGGCAAGCTCAAGGATGACGGAGGCTTTGATCTGACCGGCATTGTCCTTATGTATCTGATCCGCCAGAGCGGCGGGCGCCAGAATGTCACAGTCGATAGTGAGAACTTCTGCCGGCTCAAGTACTTCGACCTTCTCCTGCTCATAGTCGGAAAAGCGCCTCTGCTCATCCTTGTAGCGTATCAAGGCCTCAACATCAAGACCCTCGGCGCAAAAGAGACAGGCCGAGGAATCACTGACCGCCACGATTCTATGACCGTCCTCGGCAAGATAACGGGCGCAGAATGAAGCGACATTGCCAAAACCCTGGAAGCCGATTTTAAGCGACTCGCCACTACAGAGACCGGATTCGATCATTGTGTTAAGTACGTAATAGCCACCAAGCCCGGTTGCTTCAATACGCCCCTGAGAACCATTCATAGCCACCGGTTTGCCGGTGAGAGCAGCACGGTACTTTTTACCCTGGATACGATCGAACTCATCGGCCATCCAAGCCAGTACAGCACCGCCGGTATACATATCCGGGGCGGGAATATCCTTGTCCGGACCGACCATGGAGGCAAAGGCCTTAATATACGCCCTGGCCAGACGTTCCAGCTCATGCTCGGAGAGTTTTTTGACATCCACGCAGACTCCACCTTTGGCTCCGCCGAAAGGGAGGCCGGCTATGGCGCATTTGATGGTCATCAGAAAAGCAAGATGCATCACCTCGTCCATACAGACAGAGGGGTGGAAGCGGATTCCCCCCTTGGTGGGGCCCCTGCTGCTGTCATATTGGCAGCGCCAGGCCTTGAAGTTGACAAATGAACGGTCATCCCGCCGAATGACCAGATTTACTGCCAGTGTTTTTTCGGGATACCTTAAACCGTTGAAGACATCTTCTGGGATATCGGTACATTGGATGGCTTGACTAAGTCGATGATGGATCGTATCAAAGATGGAACTCATGCTTTTTCCTCCGCTGTATGCTGAGTTGTGAGGTGATGTTCCAGTCGTGATCAACTCATGGGTAATCTACCCCGGATATTGCACATGGCCGCAGAGAGAAAAGATCCTGTTTCTCCTGCGATACACTTTGCACCGTGGATATGCCCCGGACATTCACTGCAGTTTTTGGGTTAACACTACATCTTGTGTAACTCTTTTGGTCTTTTCTTAAAATTTCCAAAGAGGTTATGCTGATTTTTATACACGTATTCTGGCACTCCCGATGCGCGGAAAAGAAATATGTAAATAATTTTATCACTGGTGAGATCATTGGCGAGAAGAATATATTCCCGCAACTCAAGAATATAAGAGAGGTTGTCACCGAAGAGGTCTTCTCATGGCCTGCTCAGCCCTCCCTTGTCCCTGTAACCAAATCTTTCGGCTATACGTGTGTTTCAAGATACATCCAGGAACAGCTGCCAAATTTGAACGAAGAGCGGACTACATCTCGATGTCGTAAACAGGGAAGCGGATTCTCATATGGCTGATTCATACATCGAGTCGGCAACGACCCTCCATCCCAAGCTCCTTGACCCACATTTGGGCAGTTGCCAAAAGAGAGTTGTTGCCAGTGGACACTTTTTCTGATGCTCTTTCTTCTGGCGGATCATCACCCATTTCCATAGGTAACCGCCGCCAATATCGGATTTTTGTGTACACGGCTCATTTCTGTAGCCCTAAATTGACCAACCTTAGCAAGATATGTGTCATATTCTGCGAGTGCGGAGGGCCGCATGACAAACTTACCACCTGGCATCTCGGTCAAAATTTCCTTATTTATTAGACTTTCAATCGCCGGGTCCGCAGGATTTACCTTTATGCCAGCAATTGCATAGTCGACAATAACATCGGCAATGGCATCTTTTTCAATCATGGACAGCTGTTTGAATGCCTGATGGAACTCAACCGTTCCACTTGGCATCCGTTCAACAAGCGATTTTGCCAGAAAGACTTCTTGTGGCGTTCCCTCATGGATTAGCCGGGGGTGGTTTTTAAAACCAAACCTATTGAAGTATGTTGGCAATCCCACAAGCGCAACACCTTTGCTACTCATAGACCTCAGCAAGGCCAACCCACGATTGACCAGCGCTGTGCCTATTCGGCGTCCTTGATACTCCGGCAGCACAGACACCGGACCAAGACCATGCCAGTTCGATGTTCCATCGGAAATCGTAACGGGGGAAAAGGCAATGTGACCAACCACCCATCCATCAATTTCAGCCACAAGCGACATGGTCAGTGCGCCAGCGGCACGGAGATCATCAATGATCAGATGCTCAGTTTGTTGACTGAAAGAATGATCCTCAAAAGCTGACTTTGCCACTTCAGCGATCGTCTCAATGTCTGATGTTTTTTCTCCTCTGATAATCAATTCATTATCCCTTTACACAAAAATTGCATGTATTACCGACAGGTTTGAAATTATTTTTCGGCCATCCCGTAACCGTAGAGGCTCGCAAACAGCATCTATTTCGGTTCAAATAAAACCTTCGAGGAAAAAGGTTTTACCATTTGGCGATACGAAACAGATAGACAACTCACGATAAAGCTATATTCCTATAAAAAAGATTTTTCATCTAAATGGTGCAACAATGCCCCTTAGGTTATACACAAAGAGCATCGCTCACCTGCACACGCCAGGATGGAAGGATCTCACGGCTATAACGACATCAATTAATCAAGAGGTGTATGAGAATGGTGAAAGATCTCATTTGCTACTGTTTTAACTATACTGAGTCAGACATTGAAGCCGATATTCTTGAAAATAGAACATCCACCATTGAAGAACGCATTAGGGCTCTGAAAAAGGCAGGAGCCTGTGAGTGCGCGACTAAAAATCCATCGGGAAAATGATGTTTAGGTGATGTTCACCGTGTAGTGAACACGATTTGCAAAAAAGAAGGAATTGCCCATCATTTAAATATCTCCGTAATGTGACTTTGATATTTGCTATTGCATCTGTGATAGACACTCTGGCAAGAGCAATTACAACAGGCACAAGAGTACGACAGCATCCTCATTTCGTTCCTTGACTGATTCTCTTCTCGTCTCTTGCAGGCTTGATGAGATAAAAATGCAGGTCTGGCGTGGTGATCACGTTCAGGTTGTTGGAAGTGTACGACGACACTTATCCTACGGCCTCCAGCAGAGCCTCAACAGACGGGTGATCGCCTGCCGCAGAGCTTTTGAAAAGGTAGGTGATCTCACCCTCCGGCACGACAACCACGGCACCACCAAGCTGCAGGGCATGCCCCTGAAGCGAACCAGGCAAGAAACCTGCCCTCAGAGCTGAAAAACCCTGGGTAAAGGATTTCATCCCGACAACATCGGCAAGGCCGCTTTTAAACTTTAAAAAATTAAAGGTCTCCAGGGATGGATCAGTGAGTAAAATCCCCTGATATCCTGTCACGTCCCTGAATTTTATAAGATCATAGCTTCCACCACTACCGATAACAGCAAGCTGCGCTCCTCGCTGTAAAAAATCATTCTGATACCCAGCCAGTTCAGCAACCTGCTGACGGCATATTACTCAGCCAAAATGACGAACAAAGACCAAAACAGCGGTTTCCTTCTGCCACAAAGTGGACAGTTTGACTGCCTCGTCGCGATCATCATAGGCACTAAGGGAACCAAACTCTTCAACAGAAATCTGATACTGCACCATCTCACCCTCCTCATGTCTCTGGATGTTACCTGTTTACACTGGTGGAAAGAGCTCCCGGGAAGTTGTGGCTAGAAGACCTGTCGTTATTTAACGAAGACAATAAGCATTTTCATAAAGAAGGATACACTGCAACACCTCGGAGACCGAGGTATAACAGGATGAAGTGAATTCACCGAGGAAATGTATGCCACGCCTGCTGTGCGACACCGGAATATCTGTCTGATTCCAGATCATTGGGGAACGCATCTTTGCTTTCATAGAGTTGGAAGTGACCTACGGCAATCGTCGGTTGAGAAAAAAACGTCAAAGTCATCTTCTTCCTGTACATATCCGGGTCAATATACTACCAAAATGCCAATTTACAGCCTGGCGTTGATCGATTAGGTATTGCTCTCCTGCTTGTTGCCTCACCAATTTTTCTGTATAACCATACAAGAAGCATATTTTACAGTTTCTCCATGATTACCTGTTCTCGGAGACACCGTCACCGGGAATCGTGGCACTCACTCCGTTTGCGATTAGGTGCAACAAATAGAGGATATTTATTATGTTAATGATTGAATATAAAGATATTGGTTGGTGGTATTGGCTTGTAACTGCAGGGCTACTTACATATGGTGTCTCAGGTAATTCTATCGGCTTCACGTTAGCTATCGGCCTTACCATATTTCAATTAATTCATTTTATTATTCGAGAAAAAAACATCACCGCTTTTCCTGTACAAGTACGTTTTTGGTACTTAATTCTTCTTATCGTTGCATTACCAGAACCGCTGCAAGTGATATATTGGCTACCTACTGTAGGAACTTGGGCTCAGATAATCTTCGGTTACTGCGCAATGGCGCGATGTGTATCATTGTTTCCCTGGAATCGAAGTGATCCGTTTACTTTTGCATTGCTGCAGAAAACATTTTTTTCAAAGCCTGTTAAGGGAAGCGTTCAGCAAGAGCCCAATACCGTGAATCGATGATTCACGCAGAGGTAGTTGGTAATCACGAAAGATCACCCCACCTCCCCAACTCATTAATCAACCTATCAGGGTCTTTAGCATGCGTAAGCATTAGCTTTTTAAAATGTTCATAATATTTGATCAAAATATAATCAAACTCGAAGCCAATACCATCTGGATTGGAATGAATTACACGGCACGTAAACTTTACCTTGCGAAGCAATACCAAACTGAAATAATCGTCTTTAAATACTTGCGGAACACCGTCAAGCTCGATAAAAGCTCCACTAAAGCTTATATTCCGAGTTACTCCATTCAAAGCTAAGTCATCCTTATATTTGAGCTTTGATTTGATATTTAAAGTTAATCGTTTGTGATTTCGCCTTTCTTTTCTCATGAGCATAGGAGGTGTTTAATCAACAATAACGAAATTGAACTATGAAAAATTATGTGCGTCTTCCAATAGAGTCTGAAATCGGATTCAAAGAAATGAATACTGCAATGACAATATCCCAAAATGAAGAACAAGCATTAAAAATCAAGTATTCTATTTGAACCAAAGCTATTACATTGAGAGGGAATATTTCCGCTGAGTACCACTTCAACATCCCCTCCTGTAGACGTTAACATTGCCATAGAAAATGTATGGCTTTTCAATTATCTCAATGTGGCATCATACTCCAACGAAAGGTGGTCTCCTCAACTTTCCCTGCTTTTGCTTTGCGCATCTTCTTCTCTCCTCTGCCAGATGACCCTGACAGGAAGAGGCTCTATATGTAATTATGCATAATATTACCATGATTGCCAAGGAACATCTTTTTGACTTGGAGAGCGACAACGGGACCATTTCCTCATCATCACATTACAATCGTACTTATTATGCTATTCCCTGCTCTTACCTAAACCTTCCTTAATCTTATATCACTGCAGATTTCTACTTGAAAGATCATTAAAGTTATCAGGACTACTCCGTATCACACACATTGTATTTGCGTCGCCTATTAGCTTCGACTAGACTTCTGACAACTAAAGTGATTTACTTGAAGATCAATACCGCCATGAAAATGATTGAATTTCTAAATCACTAGGCCCCAGATTGCGGTTGAAAGCACATCCGGCAAAGGCACTACATTCACTGTTTTCTTCCCAATAGTTGAAGAACAAATTACGGCCGTACATGAAGAAACGAGACCTCTTCCTACAGGTAAAGAGCGAATACTTTTTGTAGATGATGAGGAAAGTATGGCTGATATGACAAAGCAGAGGGTTGAACGTCTTGGTTACCATGTGACGGCGAAAACAAGCAGCACCGAAGCTCTTGATTTGTTTCGCTCTGAACCGGATGCATTTGATATCATAATCAGCAATCAGACAATGCCCGAAATGACCGGAGAGAAGTTGGCAAAAGAAATATTGAAAATTAGACCGGATATCCCGATTATTATCTGCTCTGGCTACAGCTCCAAGATGGATGCTAAAAAAGCAAGTTTTGCTGGAATCAGCGCCTTTATAATGAAACCAGTCGATAGAAGGGAACTCGCAAAAACAATCAGACGGGTGCTGGAGCCAGCGACTCCATCACACGAGTGAATTAAACCGATGCACAATTTGAAGGTGCATTTTATTCATCAAAAATGGGATTTGAGATTAGAAATTATCCATGCTCAGCTAATTTCAGCAACTGGGCCATGGACCTAATATTGCCAAGTCCAAGATATCAATTTCATCCCCATCCCGCTTCTTAACTCTGTTCCTGTTTACCTTTAAGGGAATAAGTCAATATTCACAGAATATCTTTACTTTCAAAGAATAAAGGTCAAATTTTACTCATTCACACTGATGATCAAGTATTCTACAGGTATTCATAAAGACAGCAAAAATGCTGGATTCATGAATAAGGTAATCATCCTGGAATGCAGGCTCATTGACAATTGGATATCATAGGCTCTTGTGAAAATCTTATTGTACGGATTGCTGAAGAATCGGCAATTCCAGGGATTGAATATGAATTATCCCTGTGACCCTCCAAATCCACCTACTACCCCAAAAAATATACCAAAAATGACGATTTGAACAATCCAACCGATGAGACAAACACCAACGGCCCGCCAAGTACTCTTATAGTCAAGCGCTTGCCTCACGGCAATCACCATCGCCACTAACATCCAGATACCGCAGATAAAACTAAGGATACCTCCCAACATGGGGATGATCCCCAAAACACGGAGCACCCCAGGAGAGCTGGAGAATCCGATGGTGCGAAGCAGCTCTCCATAGTCTGCCTTTGTTTGTGGTTCAGGTAGCAACCTGGTTCCAATAAAGTATGTCAGAAATGCCCAGATGAACCATCCCAACAAGGCGGCTATGGTTCCGAGAACTAGTCCCTGTATCCCCATCGTGCCGATAGTTCCGATTCCTGCAGCAACACTGGAAAGAACAACAACGCCCATGGCTTGTCCCATGGCACCTTTATCCGCTTCGACCTCTTCATAGAGGTTCACATCCAGTTTTGCTGCTCGTATCATTCGATCTGTTATTGATGCCATATTTGTCTCACTGTTAAAATTACCTTTGAAAAAAGTATCATTCACTAGTTTTCCGATTACGCATAATCTGGGTATCCTGCATAATTCGGTCTTCAAACACTCTAGAATCAGATAATAAATCGCAACGCAAGGACGATCAGCTTTCCAGGACTTCCCGCACCTTCCCTCCCAGGTCTTTCCTTGAAAACGGTTTCTGAATGAAGTGTACGCCCTCATCCAGCACGCCGTGGTGGGCAATCACGTCGGCGGTGTAACCGGACATAAACAGACGCTTGATATTCGGGTAGTGGGAGAGGAGGTTTTTGGTTAACTCCCGACCATTCATCTCCGGCATCACCACATCGGTCATCAATAGATCGATCTGACCCTGGTATTCCTGAGCCAAGCGGATAGCTTCGCCAGGGGTAGCGGCGGACACTACAGTATATCCCAGCTTTTCCAGCATCGTGGTGATCATTTTCAAAATAGCTGACTCGTCCTCCACCAGAAGGATGGTCTCGTTTCCCTGTTCGATAGGTGGGTTATGTGTCTTATCCGCCACTTCGACTGATTTCGCGACATATACCGGTAAGTATATCTTAAAGGCTGTCCCTTGGCCTGGTTCGCTATATACATTAATGAAACCGTTGTTCTGCTTGACAATGCCAAAAACTGATGCCAGTCCCAGACCGGTACCTTGGCCCTGCTCCTTGGTGGTAAAGAAAGGTTCAAAGACTTGACTCAGTGTTTTTTTATCCATGCCGCAGCCGTCGTCGCTAACCTCGAGCAGTACATATTCTCCAGTTAGAGCCTCCAGATGGTCGTGGCAATAATCGTCATCAAAAGTTTTTGCTTTTGTTTCTATGGTGATCTTACCAACTCCGTCAATAGCGTCCCGGGCGTTAACACAGAGGTTGGCGAGGAGTTGGTCGATCTGTGAAGGGTCTATCTTGACCGTCTGGAGGTTCCTTCCGGGTTGCCAGAGCAGACCTACATTCTCACCAATCAGCCGACGAAGCATATTGAGCATGCCTATAATTGTATCATTTATATCTATGACCTTGGGAGCAACGGTCTGCTTGCGAGCAAAGGCCAACAGCTGACGGGTCAGGTCCGCCGAACGCTCACCGGCTTGGTGAACGCTATGCAGATTGGTATAAAGTGGCGATGCAGGATCTGCCTCCTCCAGGGCCATCTCGGTATGGCCTAGAATTACTCCCAGCATGTTATTGAAGTCATGGGCTATGCCCCCGGCAAGGCGTCCAACAGATTCCATTTTCTGCGCCTGCTGAAGTTGGGCGCCGAGGCGTTCACGTTCTTCCTCGGCCTGTCTCAACTGTGTAATATCCGTAATCATCGACAGCATTACCTGTTTGCCAGAAAGATTGACACTTTCGGCCGACCAGAGAGCAATGATAATTTTTCCAGATCTGGTCTTGAATCGGATGTGCTCATCTCTGAAACGGCCTTCAAAGCGAAGCTTGGCAACAATGCGGTCGCGTTCTCCGGGATCGTCCCAAATCCCGACCTCCTTGGAAGTTTTCCCGATTTGCTCCTCACGAGTGAATTCGAGCATCTCGATCCAGCGATCGTTGACATCTAGAAACAAACCAGTATCGATTTCCGATAGAACCAAAGGTGCAGGACTATACTGGAATACGGTGGCGAAACGCCTTTCGCTCTCCCTCAATACCTCCTCGGCCCGCTTGCGTTCGGTTAGGTCCACGTCGATGCAGAACATTTCCTTCTCGCCCCGATGGTTGGAGATCATGACATGATTGGAGTAGACCTGAAGCCGCTCGCCGCTCTTGTTAAGAAGTTCGATCTCACCAGAGGGAACCGCAATCCCCTGTTTATGCCATTGCTGGATCCCCTCCACGACTGCTCGCCGCGATTCTTTTGGAATGATCAGTTCTTCAAGTTCCCTGCCGAGAGCCTCGTTGCTCGTATAGCCATAGAGCTTCTCACTGGCGGGATTCCAGAAGATAACATGGCGGTCCTTGTTATATCCCTGAATCGGGACACCGTCCACGGTGTTGAACACGGCCTGCAATCGCTCCCCGCTTTCTTTAAGGGCTTTTTCAGCATTCTTACGCTCGGTGATATCCTGAATAGTCCCTCGTAGCTTGTACCCTTTTGGCCCGATCTTGGATTTTGGTTCACAGATGGCATGGATCCACTTTTCTTTACCCGACGGCAATTTTGTTTTTAGCTCTATATCATAAGGAATCCCTTTTTGAATTGCGTTTTGAATTGCATTAATGAAAGTCTCCCACCACACCCCTGAGTATAATTTTGCATAATCAGCCAAAGGAACTGGTCCAAGCGACCGATCTCTTTCATAAATTTCATAAACCTCCTCAGACCACTCCGCCACACCAACTTCCGGATCCAATGACCAATTACCAATTCTTGCAATTTTCTGAGCCAATTTAAGCTCAGAATTGATCTCTTGTAGTGCTTTCTCGGCAGCTATACGCTCTGTAATGTCCTGGACTGTTCCATATAGCCGGGTTAATGTCCCAGATTGATCCGTTTCCACTCTGCCACGCACCAAAAGATGAACGATCTGCCCATCCGGATTAATTCTTCGTAATTCCAATTCGTATGGTGTGCCTTCTCTTAAAGCTGTTGTGACGGCTTCATTTAAACGAACCGAGTCTTCGGGATGATAGAGCCGCAACTGGCCTTTATAGTTTGGTGGAGGTTCGCCGGGATCTAAAGAAAAAATTTGGTAGAGTTGCTCAGACCAGGTAACAGTGTTTGTGGCGGGGTCCCAGTCCCAATCACCAACTTGAGCAATTCGCTGGGCTTCGCTTAGACGCTTTTCTTTTTCTATCAGCTTTTTTTCAGCTTCTCTCTGACCGGTAATGTCCTGCGCAGATCCGAGAATTTTGATAACTTTTCCATCTTTATCCAGCCTAGGCTTGCCTGAAGACCGGATATATCGTTTTTCGCCCGTGTCTTGACGAATAATACGATGTTCAATATCGTAGTCTGTTCCATCTTTGACCACTTGGTCAAACGCCAAGAGAATATCATTTCTATCATCAGGGTGTGCGATCTGTATCAAGTCCGCTGTTTTTAGATGACAGTCTGCGCGCCCATGAATATTGAGCCAATTATCTGAAAAAGTCCAAAGATCTCTGGCAATATCCCATTCCCAGCTACCGACGCCCGCCAGTTTTTCTGTTTCTGCCATAATGGCATACAGAGAATCTTTATCGAAATTCGGAGCTTTGTTTTTATTGTTATCAGCCATTTATCTTTTGTCACAATATGTTCAGTATGAAACAGAACTGACGGTATCTGCAGGGACAACTTTTACCGTAACGGGAGAGGATAGCTTTGGCAAGGTTATTAAATTCAGAAAACTTACAAATTAAAACTATTCTTAAGAGGATAAGCCCGATATTTTAATGGTATCAGGTAGAAATGGAGTA
>CAKZOA010000299.1 GCA_937132035.1 uncultured Desulfobulbaceae bacterium
TCGTCAGATCCAAAACAACGGACTTTGCCGCGGTCGCCGTCAGAGTAGGCAGTCTCTGAGACAACCTGCAGCTTGCCGGTTACATAGTCGAATTTGGTTTGTACATAGGTAAAACCGTTAATCCGGGAGATAATCTTGGCCGCATCCTTGCCAAGACCGTTCAAAATAACTTTCAAGGGAGCTGTGCGCACCTTGTTGGCCGATTTGGCTATTCCGATGGCCCCTTCTGCGGCGGCAAAAGATTCATGCCCTGCCAGGAAGGCAAAACATTTGGTGTTTTCTTTTAGGAGCATTGAGGCGAGATTGCCATGACCGATTCCGACTTTTCTGTCATCGGCAACTGATCCTGGAATACAAAAGGCCTGAAGTCCTTCACCTAGCGTTGCGGCGATATCGGAGGCCTTGGATAGTCCTTTTTTGATTGCTATAGCAGCACCAAGCGTGTAGGCCCATAGCGCATTTTCGAAACAGATTGGTTGGATGGTGCGGACGATCGAAGCCACGTCGACCCCATAATCTTCGCAAATTTGCTTAGCATCATCAAAGGTTTCCATTTCATATTTTTTAAGGATCGGAATGATCTGGTCAATCCGTCTCTCATAACTTTCAAACAGTGCCATATTCCCCTCCTTATTCTTGTCGCGGATCGATGGTTTTTTCGGCTTCTGCGAAGCGGCCGTAGGTACCGGAGGCCTTTTCCATGGCCGTTGCCGGATCTTCGCCTTTTTTAACCATGTCCATCATTCGGCCCAAGTTGACGAATTTGTAGCCGATCACTTCGTCATTTTTGTCCAGAGCGATCTGGGTAACATAGCCCTCAGCCATCTCCAGATATCTCGGCCCCTTGGTTTTGGTTCCATACATAGTTCCGCAGACGGAGCGCAATCCCTTGCCAAGATCTTCAAGACCGGCTCCGACAGGCAGTCCTCCCTCGGAAAAGGCAGATTGACTGCGGCCGTAAACGATTTGCAGAAACAGCTCGCGCATGGCGACATTGATGGCATCACAGACCAGGTCCGTGTTGAGCGCTTCAAGGATGGTCTTGCCGGGAAGAATCTCCGAAGCCATTGCCGCGGAATGGGTCATGCCGGTACAGCCGATAGTCTCGACAAGGGCTTCTTCGATGATTCCATTTTTGACGTTCAAGGTCAGTTTACATGCTCCCTGTTGAGGTGCGCACCAGCCGACTCCATGAGTGAGGCCGTTAATATCACCGACCTCTCTCACCTGGGTCCATCCGCCCTCCTGGGGGATGGGTGCCGGGCCATGATTCGTTCCAAGGGTCACATGGCACATTTCTTTGATTTCAGAAGAGTATTGCATGGGATTCTCCTTTGAGTAGAATTGTCAGACAACAAATGAGCCCATTATTAGAACCGGATCATAAAGAAGCTACCTCTTATAAAAACATTGAAGGATAATGGTCATCTGACAGAAATTACAAAGATTTAACCAGCTAATTTCAAGGGAATATACGGTTTATTGCGTATATAAACTGTATTTATAAAAATATGGGAGCAGCGAAGCCTAGCAACAAACATGCAATTCTAGATAAAAGCTTATCTATTATATTTTTTAGCAGTCAATTGTCCGATAAAATTTAAACTGGAAATCGAAATATGCAAAATTGAAAGTGGTTTTCAACACTTTTCCAACTTTACGGGGTTACTGAGAGGCGGAGAATCTTCAATGTTAAAAATCTCTCATTGGCGTTTATTAAATTGTATTTGACGCCGCCAAGATCGAGTTCCTTTTTAGCTTCAGACATCTTTATTTTTTTTAGATAGCTTTGCTTGGGGTCGAGATCAAGAAGATACAAATCCACAAATATTGTGTTCTTCTCAACACCTTTGTAGACCAGAGATGTGCGGCCGACATCATGTCTCTCATTCTTCTTAAGCACCACCTGGTTGGGTTTTTGAGATTTTTCTGTTTTGTTTATTGTTTCAGCTCTTTCCTGCCTTACCTTGGCTTTTTTCTGATATGTATCAGTTGAAACATAGAAGATTGCCCAAAAAGAGAGAGCAAGCACACTGATTATGCCAAAGAGTTTCAGCGCACTTTTATTATTAGAAGAAGACATCAGAATCACAGAGTTGAGATTAGCAGTTCTCTTATTCTACCTTATCTCCCCATCATCATTCAAGTAGACGAGGAATATTCCACTACTCCCGCGTAATGCCGCCAAGACTCAGAACTGTCTCAGGATTTAGATCCTGAATTGACGGCAGCCGTTTATTGGATTTTGGTGACGACTGCCTTAAGCCGAACTATTACTTGGCCTGAAATCATCCTGCGACAGCTCTGAGGCCAGTTCCTCAATGAGTTTCTCTGCCTCCTGGTCTTCTTCAAAAACAGCAATATGAAACAATGCATCCCCTTGATAGACCAGAGGCAATTCCAGCCTCCCAAGAATAATGCCCGAAACAGGTGCGAATATTTTCTGTTCAACTTCATTATGAGGATCAGATACAATCCCTATTTGCTCACCTTCACTGACCTGAGCCCCAATAGAAACGCGCTGTGAAACAATCCCGCTTATTGGTGCACGCACCCATTTTGAAGTGCTGGTATGCAAAACTGTTTGTTTGGCTCTTTTAGCCTTACTTGAGAGCATGCCGATACTGTGCATCACTGAAATGATACCCCGCACACCCGTACGAATTGAAAACTCGTCAAAGCGAAGTGCTTCTCCTGCTTCGTAGAGCAGCACCGGGACTCCCTTTTCTGCTACGGCTTGACGCAATGAACCATCACGTGTTTTGGCATCGACCATTACCGGTGCGCCAAAAGCCTCAGCAAGTTCTCTGGTTTCTTCATCGGCAAACGAAGCCCTGATATGCGGAAGATTGAAACGATGATTTGAACCGGTATGAAGATCTATACCGTGGGTACATTGGGAAACGATACCGGTCATAAAAATATCAGCAAGACGAGCAGCTAGCGAGCCGCTGCTCGACCCGGGAAACATTCTGTTGAGATCCCTGCGATCAGGAAGATAACGTGACTGGTGAATTAAACCGAAGCTGTTGACAATGGGGATTGCTATAAGTGTACCGCGCAATGTGTTAAGAATCTTTCGTTTAAGCAGCCGGCGAATTATCTCAACCCCGTTTATTTCATCACCATGTACTGCAGCGGAGACAAAAAGACGTGGTCCAGGCCTACGACCATTAAGAACATGTGCTGTAAGGTTCATACCGGTATGGGTATATAGATCCGCCATGGGCAGGTCTATAATTTTACGCTGTCCCGGCTGGACGGTATTTCCACCTATTATAAACGGCTCTTTCTTCACCCTTTTCCCCGAGTCCTGTTCTTCCCTGGTTGTGCCTTCTTTTCAATGAACACTACAATTGCTTCAGCGACATCCTTACCTGTGGATTTTTCAATACCTTCAAGTCCCGGAGATGAATTAACCTCCATGACCACAGGACCATGATTAGATCGTAGAATATCAACACCAGCTACATTCAGTCCCATGATTTTTGCAGATCTAACTGCTGTTGAACGCTCCTCTGGTGTAAGGCGAATTGATGAGGCAGAACCTCCACGGTGAATGTTTGAGCGAAACTCTCCTTCCCCCCCCTGCCGTTTCATTGAAGCAACTACTTTATCTCCAACAACCAGACAGCGCAGGTCAGCTCCTTTCGCCTCTTTGATAAACTCCTGCACCAATATTTGTGCTTTTAAACCACGGAACGCTTCAATGATAGACTCGGCAGCCTGTTGATTTTCAGCCAGCACAACACCAATTCCCTGCGTACCTTCAAGGAGTTTCACTACCAGCGGCGCTCCCCCCACCTGGTGAATTAAATCATTAGTAAATCGCGTTGAGTGTGCAAATCCTGTTACCGGCAATCCAATACCGCGACGTGATAGAAGCTGTAAGCTTCGTAATTTATCACGTGACCTGCTGATGGCGACGGATTCATTGAGACAATAGACACTCATCATCTCAAATTGGCGGACGACAGCTGTTCCAAAAAATGTGATGGAAGCGCCAATTCTTGGAATCACTGCACCTATATTAGAAAGCTTCTCTCCTTTATAATGAATAGTCGGCCGCTGGGAAGCAATTGTCATATAACAGCGCAATGTATCTATGACTCGCACTGTATGACCACGTTTTTCAGCTGCCTCAACTAGTCTCCTTGTCGAATACAGATCCTTGTTTCGTGACAATATTGCTATATTCATACTTTCCTCTATCTATAGAGTT
>CAKZOA010000300.1 GCA_937132035.1 uncultured Desulfobulbaceae bacterium
TTTTCCCGGTACGCCATGAACCCATCCCTGGGTGCTCGACTGCAGCCGTCCAGGCTGCAGACGCCCGTGAAAAGAGCATCCCTGTCTCCCCATAATTGGCTAGGCTGAGTTTCAGGGGTCATCAGGTTGAAATATGCAGCTGCATGCTGTGGATTCAATTTTCTTCCAGGTTTTGCCCTCTATCCTCACTCCGGACGTGGTCCGTCGCTCCGGTACCAGAAAAATGAACCCTGAATCCACCACCACGCTAGTCTTGGATTGCGGCCTTCGCCACAATGACAAAATGACAAACAAACCCTCCCCTGCGGCAGGCACCCCATTACTGTCTTCCGTCTCCTACCACCTTGAGGCATAAGTACGCTCAATCCGGAAGAACCAGAAAGAGGGGAACGGCTTCGAGGGCTCTGAACGTTGCATTTACTGCACGTATCAATTCAAGATTGGCGAAGATAAAAGAAAAGGCGACCATTGCAAAGACCTCGAAAAGCCCTTGCCAAGGGTTGCCCTCCACCATCACCACTATTCCATGCAGGCCAATAATCGTTAAAGCACCAACGAAAAGCGGAATCAGTTGACGCCTCTTGCTTTTTCCCCGCAGCACAGGTTCCACATACCCCTCACCATGAAAATGAGCACAGAACAAGGCCTATAAACAGCTGAATCGACAGAACTTCCTGGTCGGTCGACATACTGGTCCTCCAAGTGAGCGAAGAAAAAGCCGTTGTCGAGGCTGAAAAAATGTTCGAAGTTCGATTCCCGAATGCCATAAAGGTTGTGCTTGGGATGGACAATCTAAATCCACATAACATCGCTTCAGTGTATGAGAAATTACCACCGGTTAAAGCTGACGGAGGAAAAGAAATTTTTTCGCCTGTTTATCTGTCCATTTCTTCGGGTAAATATCGAGTCCTTATTTTAAATACAGCAAATCCACTTGACTGTTGCCGTGGAGGTGTTACACAAGAATAGGTAACTATCTTCGCTGTTTTGCAGGGCATCGAGATGGGAACAAAAATAACCGTATTGAGGAGGTGATGATAAAATCCTGCCAGGCTCAGAAGCCATGTGTTGTCCGTAAATAGAGAATGCGGGGGGGAAACAACCAAAGGAGATACTGAGAAATGCGCTTCCGGCTTTAGCTATGAAGGCCAAAGAAGATCTATCACCGTTGCTGTGTGACCGTTTTTCAGTGTAACCAAATACAGAGGAGTCTGTCATGAATCGAAAAGGTTGTCATCGCCCGATCATTTTGTGTTTAGTACCTAACTGCAGTAAAGTAGCTCGACATAGTGTCGTTTGGACATTCTTTCAGGCTGTGGTCCTCATGCTCTTCGCCCTACCTGGCATGGCCGAGCAAGGCGATGTGGCGCAGGTATCCCAACTCAGTGGTGATGTCGTCATCGAACGGCAGGGAGAAGATATAACAGTGGTTGAGGGCACCCGGCTCCAGGTGGGTGATTCCTTAAAAACGGGGGTCGATGGCGCAATCGGCATCCTTTTCAATGATGAGACCACTCTCTCCATCGGGCCGAAAACGAAAATCACTATTCAGGACTATCTTTTCGAACCCGACACCTCCAGCTTTTCGTTTATTATCAAGATATTTAAGGGGACAGCCTCCTATGTCTCCGGTCTGATAGCAAAACTCTCACCGGAATCTGCCGAGTTCATTACGCCTTCAGCCACCATAGGAATTCGAGGAACGAAATTCGTGATCGAGGTTGACGGCCTGTAATGTCCCTTTTCAGAAATAGTTTGTTGCTGGCTGTTTGTCTCCTGCTCTCCGGCTGTTTTCCCGGACGCAGCGTAATCGTTCTACTGCCCGACGAAGACGGCAAGGTTGGAGAAGTCCACGTAGAATCGGGCAACAAGGTGGTGGTTGTCGATGAGGCCTACCATTCGGTGACCACCACTACGTCATTTTTTGAACCGAAATCGCCTGAAACAACCACCAGGCAGGAGGTAGAATCCACCTTCAAGGCCGCCATCGCCAAGGAACCGCAACAGCGCTTCCGATTCGAGAAGAAGACTTTTTATTTCCTTCGTAACTCTTCGGAAATGACGCCGTCGTCAAAGGCGTTGCTGCCGAAAATAATGGAGAGTCTAAGGAGAAAGCCGCCTTCATCAATTTATGTCGTTGGCCACGCGGATCGGGCGGGAACGGAGCATTATAACCGTTATATCTCCCACCAAAGGGCCAATATAATGCGCCAGGCTCTCATCGATGGCGGTATCGACACACCTATCATTACCATCTCCTATCTTGGTGAAAGCATGCCCGCTGTGATGACCCCCGACGAGGTGGCGGAGCCGAAAAACCGTCGGGCGGAACTGGTACTGCAGTACCTGCGAAATCGATAGAATGGTTTCGGTTGATAGAGATGTTATACAAGGAAAGCGGACAGACAGACAGTCCCACCTTCTCCTTACCCTCACGAGCCTCGCCGTAACACTTCTTCTACCGCTGCTCGTTCTATCGAATCAAACCATCCTTTTCTATTTCAACGGTAAGCTCTACGATGAATTTCTGGCGGGCCGAGGGCGAAGTGAGCCCTCCGGCAAGGTGGTGATTGTCGACATTGATGAAAAGAGCCTGCAAACCCATGGCCAGTGGCCCTGGCCCCGGGACAAGATAGCCGCCATAGTTGAGGCCCTCGACCGTGCCGGGGCCGAGGCCATCGGGCTTGATATCATTTTTGCCGAGAAAGAACGAAGCGCTTTGAGAACTCCAGGCGACGACCAGCACCCTGCACTTAGTGCAGGTCAGGACTCCGTCGATCCCACCGTCTTCGTGGACAATGACAGTCGCCTGGCTGCGGCCCTTTCCAAAAGTCCTGTCGTTCTGGGGTACCACTTTCATTTTGGGGCGGCACCGTTTTCGCAGAACTGCCTGCTGCACCCTTTGGTTGTCACCCGTGGCAGCACCAGCATCCTGGCTGATGATTTTTCTCTTCAGGCCCGCTACGCCACCTGCAATATCGAAACTCTGGCCGCTGCAACCGGAAGATCCGGATTTTTGAACACCGCCCCTGATATAGACGGCATCTTGCGCCAGGTCACGATGATCATCGCCTACGACGGCGACTTCTATCCAAGCCTGGGACTTGCGGTGGTCATGAAGGCCAAAGGAATCGACTATGTCGGACTAAGCCTAGACGTCGATGATTATACCCTTCAGCTTAGAGAATCGCCGGTCCCGCTTACCTCAAAGGGCAGAATGTTGCTTGACTACCGTGGAGCACGATCCTCTTTTCCCTACATTTCTGCTTCTGCGGTCCTTTCAGGTGCAGTTCCGGTAGATGCGCTCAAGGGCAAAATCGTGCTGGTAGGCACCACTGCCGTTGGCTTGAAAGAGCTACGCCCCACTCCCTTCGACCCCCTCTTTCCCGGCGTGGAAGTACATGCCACCGTCGCCGACAACCTCCTGAGCGGGAATTTTCTCTACCGGCCGAGTTACGCTCTGGCGGTTGAACTCCTGGCAGCGATAGTCTGCGGCATTCTCTACCTTCTGGCCGTCAGAAGATCAGGAGCGTGGCGCAGTCTGCCGGTGTTTCTGGTTGGTGCCTTCCTTCTCATTTCCTCCTCCTTCGCCCTCTTTTCCCTGCATGGCCTGTATCTCTCGCCGATTCTGCCGCTGTTGGTGCTTGGAGGCAACTTCACCGTGTTGAATTTTATCAAATTCCGACAAAAAGAGGTACAGGCCAAGAAACAGATCGCAGAGCTGGCGCTGGCCCAGGCTTCCATCATTGAGGGCATGGCCTCGCTCACGGAAAGCCGTCACAAGGAAACGGGCTACCATATAACCAGGACGCAGGAGTATGTACGTCTGCTCGCCCGCATGCTGCAAGAAGATAGTGTCTACGGTCCCTACATCGACGATGGGATGGTCGATTTGCTGTATACCACCGCTCCGCTCCACGATATTGGCAAGGTGGGCGTACCGGATTGCATACTTTTAAAAGAAGGAAAGTTGACTGCAGAGGAATTTGAAGAGATTAAGAAACATCCCGGCATTGGCAAGGAGATCATCACCAATATAGATAAGAAAATGGGAAGTCACCCCTTTCTCCAGGTGGCCCTAGAACTTGTCTATACACACCATGAGAAGTGGAACGGCTCTGGATATCCGCAAGGACTCAAGGGTGAAGAAATCCCGCTGGCCGGAAGGATCATGGCAATTGTCGACATGTATGACGCACTGACCAGCAAACGGGTGTACAAGGAAATGTATTCGCATGAAGAGGCCATAACCATAATCGAAGAGCATGACGGGACAAGTTTCGATCCCAGGATTTACAAGGTGTTCATGGACCACCATGAGAGCTTCCACCAGGTCGGCGCACGTTTCAATGACACCAACCTGCCCCGGCGATAGACATGGACAACGTCGGTTTCAGTCCCGTGATTATTGAGCGGGAGATGAAACAGGCAACTGCAGATCATATATTACCCTCCTCGCTACCATGTTTACAACATACTGTATTTGTATGTTTTCTGGCAGTCACAAGCTTTGATCCTACATCGCTCGGGTGGGACGCTGATTACCTTCGAAACTCAAATTGCATATTACGTTAAAAAGGAGCCCAATAATCCTTTGCTTCTTGCGTAAATGCAGCGTCACCGGTAGGCAGCTTGAAGAGTTTGCAGCTCCAGGATGGGAGACATTTTTGTCGACAGAACCGATCCTTTTTTGCGCTCCAATTAAAGAGGTCATATACTGAGTAGACCAATGTAACGCTGGAGACGACCTTCATCGGTCTTACAGACAGGCAGGAAGGAGCTTAGTCATGACCATTTTGCGCTACTATCTTTTGATGATGATTGCATTCCTCGCCATTGTGGCTGTGGTGTGCGGTTTGCTGTACAAGCAGCTGCACGACGCCTTTATGGCCAACTGGGGGTTCAACCTTGTTATTCTCGGTGCCCTGGCCATCGGCATCATTCTCAATATTCGCCGCGTCATCATTCTCGGCCCGGAGATCAACTGGATCGAGATATTCCGCACCGGAACCTCTGGCCTGTCGGTAGCCGACAGCCCGCAGCTTCTCAGACCGCTTGCCAAGCATCTGGAGGGCATGCACCGTGACCGGTTCAGCCTCTCCGCCCTTTCCTTGCGGACGGTGCTGGAAGGCATCCAGGGTCGGCTCGACGAATCCCGCGAAATCTCCCGCTACCTGATCGGTCTGCTGGTTTTCCTGGGTCTGCTTGGTACCTTCTGGGGGCTGTTGGGCACCATCGGTGCCGTAAGCACGGTGATAGACAACCTGGGAGTGGTCGACAGAGATTTCGCTGTCATGTTTCAAAGCCTCAAAGCCGGCCTGCAGGAGCCGTTGCAGGGCATGGGAACCGCTTTCAGTTCTTCCCTCTTCGGCCTTGGCGGTTCGCTGGTTCTCGGATTCGTCGATATCCAGGCGAACCACGCTCAGAATAGGTTCTTCAATGAACTGGAGGAGTGGCTCTCAGGGGTGACCCAACTGGTGGACAGACGTGCTGAAATCGATTTCGAAACTACCACTTCTCAGTCACCGACATTTTCACAACCGCAGTCCGAAGCCGTCATCGACGAATTGAGGCGCACCAATTTCTATTTGGAGAAGCTGCTCGATCAAGGTGAAGGTGCCGGCTTACCCCAAAACGGTCACTCGGACCGTGAGGGATAGAGGCGATGGCTCTGCGATCGAGAAACTCAAGCCGGTCGGGGAGTATTTGGCCGGGCTATGTGGATGTACTCTCCGCATTGCTGATGGTGGTCATTTTCGTTCTGTTGATTTTTACCCTTTCCCAGTTTGTCTTCAGCTATATCCTCTCCGGCCAGAGCAGTGAACTCGAATCCCTGCACAGACGCATCGCCGAGATCAGCCAACTCCTGGGACTCGAACGGGAGAAGAATGAAGAGTTGACCGGCAATGTAGCAGTACTGAGCGATCAGGTAGCAGAGATTGCGGCAGAGAGGAGCAGTCTGCGACAGCAGGTAGAGTACCTGGAACTCCGCAGGATAGAAGACAGAGAGGAGAGGGAATATCAGCTGCGGACGGTCGCGAGCCTGCAGCAGGATATTAATGCCTTGCAGAAGGTACGCGACGAGTTGGAGAGGAAGATCGAATCGACCGTTTCCTCCCTGGAGGGAGAACGGGAGCGGAGCGGAGCGCTCCGCGACAGGAGCAAAGCTCTAGAGGCACGATTGGCCGAGGCCGACGAGAGGACGCTGCTGGCGCAAAGAAAAATCGAGCGGCGTGATATCCGCCTCGAGGCACTTACCGCCCTGGTCAGCCGGCAGGAGCTAAGCCTTGAAAACCAACAGCAGTTGAGGGTGGATGCCCAGGCAGAGGTGGCGCTTCTCAGGGAGCGTCTTACGCAGTTGCGCGAGCGCCTGGATGAAATCAGAACGGCGCTTAATAGCTCAGAGGCCGTGCGCACTGCACAGACAGAAGAAATAAGGGAACTTGGCCGGCGTCTCAATATAGAACTGGCACGCAAGGTGAATGAGCTTGAGCGGTATCGCTCCGATTTTTTCGGCCGGCTCAGGCAGATAATAGGCGACAATCCGGCAGTGCGAATAGAAGGGGATCGTTTTCTGTTGCAGTCGGAGCTGCTCTTCGCGTCCGGAACCGCACAGCTTGGTGAACAGGGTAAAGAGCAGCTGGCGAAACTCGCCGGTGTTATCAAGGTACTTATCCCGAAAATTCCTTCCGACTTACCATGGATTCTACGGGTCGATGGCCATACCGACAGGGTGCCCATCCAATCAGGCAGATTCAACTCAAACTGGGAGCTGTCCACTGCCAGAGCCGTTTCCGTGGTGGAGTATTTCGCCGATCAGGGGATTCCCCAAGAGCATATGGCCGCTGCCGGATTCAGCAAATTTCACCCTATCGATCCCTCCATAGATCCCAGCGCCTATCAGAAAAACCGGCGTATTGAAATCAAGCTTACCACCAGATAGTAACCAGTTCTCCGCCAGTATTAGCTATCACTGTAAATGGTTTCAAATAGGTGATGGGACATCGCTCTATCCGCCAGCCCCCAATTTCTCCACATATTCCTCTTTCAAGTGGCCATCAATTTCTGCTTTCTCCTGTTTCCACCCATCCAGGTACTGTAGCACCCTGGATATAAGATCAGGTATGAAATGTAATACTCTACGTCACTCATAGCGCACCAGCTCACTATGAAATGGGATGGAGAAGTGAGAGGAAATGGGCTTCACCTGGTATCCACTCTATTGCGGCACGGTCAAAAAGAAAACCCCTGGATTAATGGATAACTATACGATAGGTTTCCTTAGGAGTTGAAAGCAAAACACATGATAACAGGAAAATCCAGTGAGGATATATGATTGATGAAAGCACACTGAATAAAAGCAAAGACCGCTTCAACATTACGGATGACTCCCCGACAATGAAAGCGGTATTGACCACAGGCAACGGTGGATACGAAAAACTTGAGTATCGGGATGTTCCCATACCCAAACCAGCGCAAGGTGAGGTCCTTATTCAGGTATTGGCTGCAGGAGTCAACAATACTGAAATAAACACCCGCCTCGGCTGGTATTCCTCCTCGGTGAAAACCGGAACGGATGCTCTCGGAGGTGACGATGATGAAAGCGGCAGACAAAAAGCGGACGGAGGGTGGAACGAGGCGACACCGTTTCCATTCATCCAGGGCACCGACTGTTGTGGAAAAATTGTTACCGTCGGCCCCGGAGCAGATGGAAGTACCATCGGCTCCAGGGTATTGGTTCGCTCCTGCAGTCGCACACATGGTTGGGATAATCTGGAAAACATCTGGATAGCCTCGGATTTCGATGGCGCATTTGCCCAGTTCGTCAAGATTGCGGCTGAAGAAGTCTTCCCGGTGAATTGCGATTGGACAGACGCTGAACTCGGCACAATACCCTGTGCCTATGGCACGGCAGAAAACATGATCCATCGTGCCAAAGTAACCGACACCGACCATGTACTGGTAGCCGGTGCATCCGGTGGGGTAGGTTCCGCTGTAGTGCAACTGGCAAAACGACGCGGGGCAAGGGTTACCGCTATTGCCGGAAAAGAAAAGATGGAAGCTGTCCAGGAAATAGGGGCTGACAGAGTCATTCCACGCGGTGAGGATGTTGTTGAAGCCCTCGGGGAGAAATCGGTGAATGTGGTTATCGACAACGTAGCGGGACCAACATTCGACGAGATGATGCAGGTACTGAAAACGGGTGGCCGATATGCCTCTTCCGGTGCCATCGCCGGCCCGCTGGTCTCACTCGACATGCGGGTTTTTTACCTCAAGGACTTGACGCTTATTGGCTGCACGGCATGGGATAAACCGGTATTTCCCAACCTTATTTCCTCTATCGAAAAAGGTGAAATCAAGCCTCTGCTGGCAAAGACCTTTCCACTGGAAAAAATAGCCGAAGCACAGCAGGAGTTTACGAAAAAGGTTCATGTTGGGAAAATTGTGCTTATTCCACCTCCTCTCAACACCGAACAACAGGAACTTTTCGGCAGCGAAGAGGGGATATGGTGGAACAACGATGGCAGACTCACAAAAAGCCTTACTCCAGGAAAAAAAATACCATAACACCATCGAGCACAACCAGACCACAGAGTACGGTTTTTAAACATCAATGACGATCTCTTGAGAAAGGAAAACTGTGCACCCTGTTCTTTACCGCTGAAAAACCATAGAGCATGACAACCCTGACCTTACCA
The DNA here is from genome assembly GCA_937132035.1 of uncultured Desulfobulbaceae bacterium. Classification (GTDB taxonomy): domain Bacteria; phylum Desulfobacterota; class Desulfobulbia; order Desulfobulbales; family Desulfocapsaceae; genus Desulfopila_A. The sequence goes on from CAKZOA010000300.1 coordinate 8,700, forward strand.
TGGAGAACTGGTTCAACGCACAGCCGTCTGCGACGATCCGGATCGGTTCCAAAACACTTATACTCTCGCAACCCACCTCGACACTGCTCGTCTATCTTTTAGGATTTCTGACAATTGTAGCAGGTCTCCACTTCCTTGAGGTGCGCGGCAATGAAATCTCACGATTGATGTGGGGCATATCACTGCTGCTCTGGGGAGTCGGGGCCATTCTTGCCGGAAAAAGTCACCAGGTATTCGGCTATCAGATAAAGTGCCAAGGCAGAAAGGCCGTTGCCTGGACCAGTTGATGGGAACTGATATATCTCATATGTCAGCAGGTAAGCCTTAATGTCATGCTCATTGCCGTGGCATATTCCTGCACAGACGGCATATGGCTCAAAATTCTGACGCTGTATGCCGTAGCATCTTCTCGTGTCTGTATTGTGTTAGTCGTGATTGGGGGGCTTTTACCAGTAAGGTCGCTCATCACTTTTGAATTCATGGTGTTCATCTCCACTCCGATCGTGGTGCTCTTTTTTGCCCTCAATGGATGGCGATATGTGATGTATAAATCACCAATGGATCTTGCACTCCTGTGCACCTGGGCATTAATGCTTTTCTCCATGATCTTTTATTGGATATACGATCGCCTTGGAATCGCCCGAAAGCTGTGGACCGGGAAAAAGCGGATTTGGTTTTCCGAAAATGATGTTTTGCACATTGTCCTTATTGTTTGGGTGATCTACATTTCCGTGGTATTGGTCAAGCACATCGAAGATTATTCCGTTTCGGATCTCTTTGGGTAACCAACCAGTACAGAGGCTTTCTTTCAGGGTGCTCCTGCTCCCACGTTCAACGCTTCTCTTGAAGGGAATAAAACAAGACTGCTGTGATGACAGCCCAGCTGTTCGGTTATATTGCCACGGGCGGGTATATCCGTGCCGAATTGAAAGAAAGAGCATAAACACCCGGTGATGCACATCTATGGAAAAACACCTCAGGGGCAGAGTGGCAGAAACTGAGATACCTCTTTCCTGAAATCTTCCTTACTGAATGGTTTGAGGATCTTTGCATCAAAACCATAGCTTTTGTAATCGGAGATAACCGGACTGTTCGGTGAACCGGTGATTATTATAGCTTTGTTTTCATAACCCAGGAG
>CAKZOA010000301.1 GCA_937132035.1 uncultured Desulfobulbaceae bacterium
TTTTACAAAAAAATGAGGGAATCTGCCACGGCTGCAGCAAGGGCTGCAATATCCATATCGATCACCACCGGCAAAAGTACGAGGACGACATCATTTACCGCTTCAGACCGCGCCACAACGGACAGGTGAACGGATACTTCATCTGCGACCAGGGCCGGTTGAGCTACAGAGGTGAAAACGAAAATCGTCTGGAAGCCGCCCGAAAGGCAGGAAGAGAGATAGAGACTGCGCAGGCCGTCGAACTGGCACGCAAGGCCATTGCAGAAGCGAAAAAGGTTCTGCTGCTGCTCTCGCCGAATCTCTCCCTTGAACAGATGGTTGCCGCCCGCTCCTTCGCCGCCAGGACCGATGCCTTCCTCTCGGGCTACAGCGACGGCTATATCATAAAAGGCGATGGCGATGATTTTCTCATCCAGGATGATAAGGCCGCCAACAGAAAGGCGCTGGAAATGCTGGAAATCGACAGTGGGGCCGGGACTTTTTTCGAGGAGCTGGCAGAGGCCGACCTGCTGATAACGCTCGACAATGATCTGCGCGGGGCGGAGAAGAAAAAACTGAAAAAAGCTCTGGCCGATACCGTGGTCATCGCCTTGAGCAGTCATCTTTCATCTGTGGCGGAAAAGGCAGCCGTGGCCATACCCATATCTTCCTACAGCGAGTACAGCGGCTGCGTCATCAACTGTGACACCGTATTGCAGACCTTCACAAGGGCTGTGTGTAAAAACGAGCCGGCCCCTGAGGTGTTCGAGGTTCTGGCACGGCTCGGCGGAACGCTGGCAAGCCGCGAGGAGATTCTGGTTGAGATCGGCAGCAACCCGGGACCTCTGGCAGAGGTTGACTTTACCGCGATTCCCGCAGAGGGGTTGAAACTTAGCTAAATCGAGGCCTATATGTCACTGCTTGATACACTTCTTGTCATGCTCCGCGTAAGTTTCGGGGTCTTTGTGCCGCTGTGCTTCATTGCCGTCCTCGTCTGGATGGAAAGAAGGGGAGCCGCTTTCTTCCAGGACCGGGCAGGTCCCAACAGGGCCAACATCTTCGGTTTCAGAGCGGCGGGTCTGGTACAGAACCTGGCCGATGCGGCCAAACTGATCTTTAAGGAGGATGTTGTTCCCGGCCACATCAAGCATAAGTATTATTTTATCCTGGCGCCGGTGATCGTCTTTTTTACAGCCGTGGTCAGCTTCGCGGTGGTGCCGTTTGCCGATACTTTGGTATTGGGTGACAGGAGCTATGTCATGCAGGCCATCCCCACTGACATCGGCATCCTCTGGTTCCTGGCCCTGGCCGGTTTTGCCGTCTACGGCATTATCCTGGCAGGCTGGTCCTCGACTAACAAGTACGGTATGCTCGGTGGCCTCCGGGCCGCGGCTCAGGTCATCAGCTACGAGATTCCCATGGGCCTGGCGCTGGTGAGTCTGCTGGTGGTCTACGGCACGGTCGACCTCAGCGAGATGGCCCGTTTCCAGGGACAGCTGCTGTTTGGCTTTATCCCCATGTGGGGGGTGATCCTGCAGCCGCTCGGTGTCATAATCTTCGTTATCGCCGCCTTCGCAGAAACCAACCGTACACCCTTCGATCTCGCCGAGGGCGAGAGTGAAATCGTTGCCGGCTTCCATGTGGAGTACAGTGCCATGAAGTTCGCCATATTCTTCATGGGTGAGTATGTGGCCATGTTCACCTCGAGCGCCATCATCGTCACCCTCTATTTCGGCAGCTATCAGATTCCCTGGCTGGCAACCGATACGCTGATCGCCTATGCCAAGCCGGGGGCGGTTTTGCTGATGATCGGCCTGCCGGTGATCGCCTACTTCTTCATCGGCTGGATGCGCCACAGCAATGTCAGTCACTATGCCCGTCCCAATGATCCGCGAAAACGTGAGGTGACCGTCTATACCAAGATAGTCTGGGGACTGGTGATCGTCATGGAGATTGCCCTGCTGGTGGTACTGTTTTCCGCCTCCGGCGGCGTGCTTGCCCACATTTTTGTCGCCGAACTGCAGATAGCCACCTTTCTGCTGAAGACGACGCTTATGTGTTTCGTCTATGTCTGGGTGCGCTGGACACTGCCGCGCTTTCGCTATGACCAGCTGCAGAAGCTTGGCTGGCAGACACTGCTGCCGCTGTCGCTGTTGAATATTTTAGTCACCAGTGCCATCGTCATCAGCGTAAGTTAAGGGAGAAGCAAATGGCTGCCAAAACAAAAATAATAAAGCGCCGCGGCGAAAGCCTGCCGGAGAAGGTCTATCTGATAGAGGTCTTCAAGGGCATGGGCGTTACCCTGGGACATTTTTTACGAAACCTGCGCGACAATTCCAGACTCTATGTCAGGCATTATCCGGAGCAGAAGCCGGAGATCACCCCGCGCTGGCGGGGCCGACACCGGCTGACAACCTATGAGGATGGTTCGATAAAATGCGTGGCCTGTTTCATGTGCCAGACGGCGTGCCCATCCCGCTGCATCATGATCGAAGCGGGCGAGCGTCTCGACGGCAGGGAAGAAAAGATGCCGGTGCGTTTTGACATAGACCTGCTTGAATGCATCTACTGCGGCTACTGTGTCGAAGCCTGTCCCAAGGATGCGATTCGCATGGACACCGGTATTTTTTCCGTGGTCGACCACAACCGGGAGTCGATGGTGATAGGACTCGAAGAGCTGGCCGCTACTCCCGGCGTCTTCAGCGAAGAAGAATATACCAAGGGGGGCATCTGATACCATGGCAGCCGAATTCCTGTTTTACGTCTTTGCCCTGCTCGCCGTAGCCGGGGCGCTGGGCCTGATTCTGGCCAGGCATCCCATGAACGGCGCTATTAGTCTGGTGGTGACCATGATCGCTCTGGCGGGACTCTATGCTCTTTTATCGGCAAAACTGATATTTGTCCTGCAGTTGATCGTCTATGCCGGGGCGATCATGTCCTTGATTCTTTTTATCATCATGTTCCTCAACATCCGCAAGGAGGATCTGCCCGAGGAGCGTGGGCGCTGGCTCTATTATATCGGCGGGTCGGCGTTGCTGATACCCGTCGCCCTGCTGCTGATACGGGCAGTGAAGACACTTCCGGGCGTGGAAACCACCATTGTCGGCGGCGGTTTTGGCGGAGTCAAGGAAGTTGGCCTTCTGCTTTTCAGCAAATGGCTGCTGCCTTTTGAAATCGTATCGATACTGCTGCTTGTCGCTCTTGTGGGCGCCGTCGTGCTGGCAGGCAACAGGAGGTCCGAATCATGATTGGCGATTATCTCGTTCTCAGTGTTGTCCTTTTCTGTATAGGCATTTTAGGTGTTGTTTCCCGGCGCAATGTCTTCACGATATTCATGTCCATCGAGCTCATGCTCAATGCCGCCAACCTCGCTTTCCTGGCCTTTTCCAGGCTGCACGAGACCATGGACGGCCATGTGCTGGCGATGATGGTCATGGCCGTTGCCGCCGCCGAAGCCGCACTGGCTCTGGCCGTGGTAATATTGCTGCATAAGCACAAGGGCAATCTCGATAGCAATGCATTCAGTTTATTGAAGGGGTGATTCGATGGAGAATAGCGTATCCTACCTGGTTCTGATTCCGCTGATGCCGCTTGCCGGCGCCGTCGTTATCGGCCTGTTGCATATGTTTACCTGCCGCGGCAGTGCTTTACCCGAAAAGTTCTATTCTTTTCTCGCCCTCGTCGGTCCGGTAATGTCGACGCTGCTGGCCTTCAAGGTGTTTTTCCATCTCAGCTCCATGGACGAGCAGGCCCGGGTCGTGACCCAGAAGGCCTTCACCTGGATCAGTGTCGGCGAACTGGATGTGTCCATGGGATTTCTCGCCGATCCTCTGAGCGTTTTGATGCTGCTGTTCGTCACCTTCATCGGCACGCTCATCCATGTCTATTCCATCGGCTATATGGCAGATGATGAAAATTACGGCAAATTCTTCGCCTATCTCAACCTGTTCCTCGGGTCCATGCTTATACTGGTCCTGGGTGACGGCCCGCTGGTAATGTTTGTCGGCTGGGAGGGTGTCGGTCTGTGCTCCTATCTCCTTATCAGTTTTTACAGCAAGGATCGAGCTAACGTCCTGGCCGGCAACAAGGCCTTCATCGTCAACAGAATTGGCGACATGGGATTCATCCTCGGTCTGTCTCTGCTTTTCTGGGCCATCGGCACCGACGGCTTCGACTATCTCTCCCTCAGGGACAATGCCCAGAGTCTGACGCCGGCCGTGGGGCTTGCTGTCTGCCTGCTTCTTTTCGTCGGCGCCACCGGCAAGTCGGCGCAGATCCCTCTCTATGTGTGGCTGCCGGATGCCATGGCCGGTCCCACGCCGGTTTCGGCGCTTATCCATGCGGCCACCATGGTCACCGCCGGCGTCTATATGGTCGCCCGTTTCAGCTTCCTCTATGTACAGTTTCCCGCCGCCGGTACGGTGGTTGCGTGGGTGGGAATCCTGACGGCGTTGCTGGCGGCGATTTTCGGCATGTTTCAAAAAGACATTAAAAAAATACTGGCCTATTCCACCGTCAGCCAGCTGGGCTACATGTTTGCAGGCGTCGGTGTGGCCGCCTACTCTGCCGGAATCTTCCATGTCTTTACCCATGCCTTTTTCAAGGCACTGCTCTTTCTCGGTGCCGGTTCGGTCATC
>CAKZOA010000302.1 GCA_937132035.1 uncultured Desulfobulbaceae bacterium
GTAGAGCCAGGTCCACATGGTTTTAAATTCCACCAGCGCGTGTGTGTTAAGCATTGTCATATCCTCCTTTCAGGGTCGCTTTCCAGCCGTCCTTCGTAGGGAAAGCGTAAAAAATCACTACGCTTTCCTGTTCCACCGGCAGGTTTTATTCAACCTTGACGTTTTTAACCAAATCCGACACTTTGCCTGCATACCAGGTTCTGAAGTTGGGATCACCGACATGTGTATGGCGCCATTTGTTCAACGGTGATTCCGGATCATCGCAGAGGCTGCCCCTGCCCTTGTCCCAAAGCTTGAGACATTCTGTACACTCTTCCTCGGAGAGATCGCAGAGCGGACAGTCGTTCTTCCAGAGCGGGTCGGCCTTGGCGACATTTTTCACGTAGTAGTGTTTGTCATGAGCCGGATGACGGTACAGCCAATCCCACATCTTTTTGAATTCCTCGAGTGCTTGTGTAGTAGGCATCTTTTTACCCTCCAACTAGGTTTTATGAATTACCTCTGATCTACCCTGCGGCCATGAACAGAGGATGAGTTGTGCTCGGGGTCGCGTTCCGTTCGTTGTACAAGCCCGCCGTATGTAGGCTTTCTCATCAACGTCTTCGCCTGTTGTTGGAAAGCCGATGGTCCCTACGTTGTGGTATATATTTCATATGCACATAAAAACACCAAAAAAAACCCAGAAGGTTTATTGGCACAATGTGGTATAAAATATATATGCACATAACAAATCCGGTAAAAAAATTAGCCAGCTCGGTCCCACGCTGTAGTATTAAATGTATATGCACGTTACTACAGCGTAGGACTCCTACCTTGTGTGTCTTTAGCTCCTACTTTGTATGTATCCTGTCCTGACAAAAAAATCAAGAAAAAATCGTCTTCGGATTATGAAATAATCGAAGGTGTTTTCACCAAAAAAATGGAAAAATGAAACAGCTAAAGTATAAACAAATATATGTAATATATACTATAAAAAGAAATAATGTTGGTGAATGAAAAGATTTTGATCTACGTGAGTTGGTTCTCTGAAGAAAGGAGAAAAATAAAAGTTATGAAGATATCTTGTTCGGAAAAAGCAGGTGGCGTGAATGTGCATATGACCATTTAGGGTGCCAAAAACACCATTTGAAGAAGATTTGTGATATGTTGGTATGTCATCTGAAATCGTGAAGAGATGTGGCAAGGGTACGGAAAGATAGAAATACCAGACAGATACGCCAGGTAATTCGTTGTCGCTACTTTGAGGGAGGATCATCTGCAACCATATGGCTCAAAGAATGAATGGCATCCTTCCTCAGAGCTCCTGTAACGGTGCAAGGAAGAATGTAGCAGGTATAGGATGGAGAGTCAGCGGGGAGCTATACTGTAGGTGCGAGTAAAAAGAATCTATTTGGCTTTATACATTGGTGTAAAAGGTGATAAGATATCTTGCAGGTGTTCAGCACTCAGCATTGGCCCCATTGTCGTCTCGACTGTCATCCTGTCGATGACCTTGAGGATCAGGGGGATGTTTGCGGTGGCGTGGGCTGCTGTCTGGTTATCAACTGATCGGGTAGAGAGGCCGCACCCTTTGCCGAACCGACAGTTTGGGGGGCGAAAGTTTTTTACAACACCCATCGGGCAACGGTCCACCCGCCACCTGTGTGTAGGCTGATTACGCAGTTATTTCCGGCACCGGATCAGGTGGAATTCTTTAAGGTTCGAGTCTATAACATGTCTTCTTCCGGTTCTTCTCACAAAAAAGATATAGACAACCACCGATTGGAGTTGACCCAGTTTGCCGTTGACAACGCCGCTGAATCAATCTTTTGGATCAACAAGGAGAGGCGGTTCATATATGTCAATGATGCGGCAACTGAACATCTGGGGTATAGCCGCGAAGAGCTGCTGCAGATGAGAGTCGAACACATCGATTCTCATTATAACGAGACAATCTGGCCTTCCCACTGGGAAAAAACGAAGAATAAGCTCAAGATCACCATAGAGTCCGAACATCGGTGCAAGGATGGATCAATAATTCCCGTTGAGATCAAGGTCAGCTATCTGAAGCTTGATAACACCGAATTCCACTGTGCCTTTGCCAGAAATATATCAGAGAGAAAAAAGGCGGAGCAGGTACTTCTCAAAAGCGAAGGAAGATTGCGAAAAACCCTTGATGTGACTTCCGACGGTGTCTGGGACCGGAATCTACAGTCAGGTGATGTCTATTACGGTGCCAAATGGGCGACGGTTCTCGGTTATACCGAGGAGGATCTGCAAACAGGAAGAATTACATGGGATAGTCTACTGCATCCCGACGACCGGCAAAAGACGGTTCAGGCTCTGCGGGATCACTTTCAAGGACGAACCGAAAACTACGAAGCCGAATTCAGGTTGAAGAATGCCGCTGGTGGCTGGCAGTGGATTCACGCTCGTGGACAGATCATCGAATATGATCAAGAGGGCGCCCCATTGCGTTTTGTGGGCACACATACGGATATCACTGCCAGCAAAATCATGGAAGAATCTCTTTTGCGAAACACCGAAGAGACAAAATTGTTTGCCTACTCGGTGGCCCACGATCTCAAAAACCCGGCGGTGGCTATACGCGGTCTAGCCGAGAGGTTCAGGCGGAAGCTGCCGGATCTGCCGAAGAATACCATGTTGATGTATTGCGACAGAATTATTGATTCCGCCAGTCAAGTTGTCGATTTAGTCGAGAAGATTAATGATTTCATCTCATCCAAAGAGACTGCGCCCACCTTTGAAGATCTTCCCCTCAAGGATGTTGTCGGAACCAGCAGGGAAGAATTTGAGGCCCAACTGCAGTACAGGCAGATTGTCTGGGAGGAATTTCCAGACAATCCGACCATTCGATTGGATCGATCGACGATTATACGTGTTTTGAGGAACCTCGTCGAAAATGCATTAAAATATGGCGGTCCGCAACTGAGCAAAATATCCATTGGCTATCAGAACACCCCCGGCTACCATATTATTACCGTACGCGACGATGGTGTCGGTATGAAGGTGGAGGATTCGGAGCGCATCTTTCGTCCTTTCCAGCGAAAGAACAGTTCGGCGGAGCAGACCGGGTCTGGTCTGGGGCTTGCCATAGTCAAGGAGATTGCCAATCGTCATAAAGGTGAAGTCTGGATGGAGCCGAACCGTAAACGGGGTGTCAAGTTCTGTTTCGCCATTTCCAAGGATCTCTGAGAGGCGGCGTGGGCGAACGCTTGATGAAATATCATAGGAAAACATTGCCGTCTGATCTCGGCTGCTGCAGTCAAAGCAGGAAGAGTGATGCAAGGGGGTTGCAGTAATGCATGTGATCATGGATGTATGTATCGTCCCCCTTGGTGTGGGGGTCTCGGTCTCTTCGTATGTCGCCGCGTGTCAGGAGATTATGGCTGAGGCCGGTCTCAAAACTGAACTTCATGCCTATGGCACCAATGTAGAAGGCGAGTGGGATGTCGTAATGGCTGCAGTGAAAAGATGCCATGAGCGAGTTCATGCAATGGGGTCTCCACGAATCACCACGACCATAAAAATGGGAACCCGTACCGACCGACACCAGAGCATGGCTGATAAGGTGAACAGCGTCGCCCGTCTGCGACAGAAGGGAAAATGATCAAGGGCCATGGCGGGTGAGGCGGCTATGCCCAGAGGTTGAGCTTGGGATTGGCGGCAAAACCGCGGAGGATGTCACCGCGGGTAACGATGCCTGCGAGTCTTTCGCTCTCGATAACCGGCATGGCGTCGAGATGGTAATATGCCATGACGCGCGCCACCCTGCGGATATCGCTGATGGCGTCGGTGGAGTAGGTCTCATCGGCAATGACCTCGTTGACGGAAAGATCGCGGTTTACTTCTATTTCGTCATCGCTGATATTGATGCGGCTGAGAATGTCCCTGTCGGAGACCACCCCCAGGACCTGTCTGGAACCGGTGGTGACCACGAGCTGGCGAATATTGCTCTGCTTGAGCATTATCCAGGCATCATAGAGGGAGGTGTCTCTACCGATGGTGGAGACCGGTGATGACATTATTTGAAAGATATGAACCAGTGGTTCAACCATGTCTTCCCGGTTGATATAGCGCTGGTAGCTGTGGATGGCCTGGGCATTTTCCGGGGAAATTTCAGCAGACTGCTGTTCGCTTTTTACCGGTCTTACGGCACGGCCCCTTTCAACCCTTCTGTTGGCGACGAGATCTTCGAGCCTTCCCTGGAATTGCAAACCTTCAACTCCGTAGACATAGAACATGGCAACTAGCTCCAGTATGTGACGTATCTGCTGAGTTCATAGCCGAGACATCAAGGGCTGCGGACTGTCGTAATCTACCCTAAGCACTTGATAACGAAGAGAATAGCTCAGAAGGTACGCCTGAGTGGTGAAAAAAACTCTTTGCCTAGTGGTGTTCTGATGGTGAACAGCCTACCACTCACGAAACTCATCGCGAATGGCTATTCCCATCTAAAAGTAATACTACAACTTCCCGATGCTCCCTAATGATCAGCAACTCATTCTGGGACAGGGGGTACTTTCCCCCGCAACGCCGTAAACCCATTTCTGGGGTCCTGCCTGAAGCTGTTCCTGGCTGCATACACCTGTGAAAAGAGCATCCTGTCTTTCTCTATTCGGCTACGCTGAGTCTCAGGGGTAATAAAACACACATTTACTCTTTCATGCGGTTTTTCATGAAAGAATGCAGCCAGCTTCCGGCCATGTTGTCTCTGACTGAGATGGTCAAGGCTTCGGTACTTTCATGGCAGGTCGAATGGAGTATTTCTCCGGCTTTGTGGAAGATTCGTCTCTTTTAAGTGATTGTTGCCTGGCCTTGGTATCTCATGAAATAAGCGTATCAACTGTAGAGAACACAGTAGAGAAGCAATGGGTGATGTATGGTTGCTATAGATATTGCCTAGATGTATCGTTAATTTAGAGCATGTCCTTGCCCAGTTCCGAAGATGAGTCCTCGGGGATTTTGAAAACGAAGTAATAGGTAACTCCCGTTGCCAGGAGTACGACGCCGGTGGCAAAAATGTACATAGGCGCCAGTTCATCATAATCGAGAATAATTACCTTCCGGGCGATGGCCATCAGAGCCGTGGAGAGGACGATTTTCACATGGATGACATCGTCGCGCAGATAGAGGATGATATTCTGGAAAATCTCTATGGCGATAAGGACGACCATGAACGCTCCGAAGGTGGCCAGCACGTCGCCTATAGTGAGAATAAACTGAGGGGGGGACATCAGTCGCTGATAGAGGGTCCAGCCGACATCAATGACGCCGGAGATAATGACAATTATCATTAGCAATCCCAAGGCCTTGAGGGAGATGTGTATTATCTTTTTTAACACCCAGAGAAAAGGGTCCTCGGAATCGATGAGTCTCATCTTCTTTTCACTCTTTAAATTTTGACGGGAGAGACGAATCCGTCGGGCTTGACAGCCATGACGGTACAGGTAATTCTGGAGAGAATTTTCTCGGCCTTGTTGCCGATGAGCAGCCCGGGAACGCCAGCCCGGGCTACTGTACCCATGACAAGAACATCGGCTTCCAGGTCTTTGATGGCAGTGTTGATGACCGCACTGGTTTCTCCCTGGAGAAGGTGAATATTTTCAGGAGCGACGGTGATGGCTGTTTCGGCAAACAGCCGTTCCAGCGAGGAGCGGCTTTTCCGCCGCATCTCCTCTTTGATCACGGTGATTTCTTTGTCGCCCATATTGAAGCGGGGAGCCCGCATCATGGCTTCGTATTCTAGATGCATGGCATGAAGATAGTGGGCTTTTCCCTGTTCACGACTGGCGAGCGAATGGGTCAGCTCGATGATCTTGCGATTGAGTCTGAGGTTGTCTTCCCCATCGTTGCCAAGATCCAGAGCGGCGAGGATACGTTTGAAGTTACCGTCACCCCGGTTGCGTATCACCCAGACCGGGCAGGGACATTTGCGGAAAAGCCGCATTGACAATTGGTCGGCTCCGTGGGTGTTGAGGTCGCTTTTAATAACCAGATCGTGACCATCGCCCAGGACTTTTGAGATTACGGCGATAAAATCCCTGCCTTTCAACACGGCGGTTGTCGTTTCGACTCCTGCCCAGTCGCTGCGCTGTAAAAAAGTGTCTACCTCCTCCTGAAGATGGTCTTTGGCCAGCTCGGCCATCTGCTTCATGGGCGGTGAGAAGATTTTACTCAATTGTTCTATGAAGCTTTCGTCGAGCACCCTGGCAATACAGACCCTGGCGTCATTCTGCCGGGCGAGGGTACGGACTCTTTCGGCGGTCGTCTCTTCTTCCGCATCATTCGAACCGAGGATAAATAAGATGTTTTTGAAGCGCTTCATAGGCTGTCCGAGTATTTCACGAGTTGAAATGGTCCGTTAGTCGAGCAGATCTCTGAAAGCTGATACTGGAGGATGGCGATTACAGAAGCGACAATGGAGAGCAGGCCATATCGTCTTGCCTGAAGGGTCGAAATGTTCACAATCGCCTTTCCGAATTATCCAAGTTGTACCATTCAGAATCTTTCCTGAAAAGAGCTTAAGTATCTAATATAGAGTACACAAAACATCAAACTTCATCCCTTCTTGATACCATATCAGGGATAGGTCCCTGTTTCCTTGTCGGGCTGTCTTACTCCATGCAGTCGGAGCGCACTTGCCCCTTATGTATGCTCACAAATATAGTGACAAATTATGCAAATGCCATAAAGAAATCTGATTACCTAGGAGTTTCAGCCAATCTCCTACTGGTGTTCTGGAGGTGCGTATATCACGGGTCTCTGCAGCCAGGACGGTTGCAGAGAAGCCACATTGGATAGGGTATGGTGTCCCGTGGGATAGGTACCTCCAGTGCATGAACAGAAAGCTCTGTTTCATACCTAATCGGTGAAAGAAATGGGATTCGTCTATCCTTGCCAGCTGCAGAGATAGGGATCATGTTTCACTCAGATAGGTGCGAGGGGCCAGAATATGGGAATGACGATCATCAGTACGGCCAGAATAACCAGAGTCAGCGGCAGACCGACCTTGACGTAGTCCATGAAGGTGTATCCTCCTGGTCCCATTACCAGAACGTTGGCAGGATGGGAGATGGGAGAAGTGAAGCTCGAAGAAGCAGCCATGGCAATTCCCATCATCAGGGGGTAGGGCGAAATACCCAGTCCTGCAGAAGTATTGAGGGCGATCGGCACCATGAGTACGACCAGTGCGGCGGTGGGAATGATGCTGGTCCCCATGAAGGTAATGACAAGTAAACCAAAAAGAACCCCATAAGGCCCCAGTGGTCCGAGCAGAGCTATGGTCTGTTCGGCAACCATGGCGGCCGCCCCGGTTTGATCAAGGGCGGCGCCGAGGGGCAGCATGCCGGCAATGAGAAAAACCGCTTTCCATTCAATATATCTATAGGCTTCCTCCATGGTCAGGCATTTGCTCAGAACCATGACTGCCGCGCCGATAACTACTGAGATATATATCGGAACAAGGCCGAAAATGACAGGTAGCAGAACGGCGGCCATAATAGTCAGGGCGACCCCCGCCTTCTCCTCCTTGGCGGGTTCCTGAATCATCTCTGTTAAAACGATGAAATCGTTTTCTCGGCCCAGTACCGTCAGCTGTTTCCAGCTCCCCAACAGCAGCAGCGCATCTCCCAGCTGCAGCTGGAGATCACGCAGGCCAGTGCGAATGGGCCGGCCTTTTCTCCAGACGGCGAGAACTGTAAGCCCATATTTTTCACGAAAACCGATATCTTTCACTGTCTGTCCGGAAAGGGGTGAATGGGGGGAAAGGATAACCTCGATCATACCGGTGGCGTCGTCTTCCAGTACGGAGATATCCTTCTGTTGTCCCTCGCTAATGAACACCGCCTGCAGCCCCTGGAGCAGGAGGTCGGCGACGAGTTCGGACAACCCCACGGCCACCAGTCGGTCTCCGGGTTCGAACAGCGTTTGCGATGAGGGAAGGACAGTTGTGCCGTTTTCGCGAATAATGGAGAGAATCTGAATATCGAGAGCATCGCCGAGACAGCTTTGGGAAAGTGTCTTTCCAAGCAGCGCCGAGTTGTTGGGTACCGTGAATACTCTCAGCCGTTGTCCCAGTTTAAGATCATCGATGATCTCCTGTTGGAGTATATCGGTAACGTGGCCTCCGTCTTCTGCGCCCAATCGTTCTATCTGTGGTAGTGTTCCATGGACAATGAGAAGGTCATCCTGGCGGAGATGCAGCG
>CAKZOA010000303.1 GCA_937132035.1 uncultured Desulfobulbaceae bacterium
TGATGAGATGACTGCAGGCAGCACAAAACAGCGCCTCCTCTGGCTGCTGTTCCTCCTCGCTGCGGTCGGCGGTGTCAGCCTCGACGACCGCATTTTCTTGCCTGAATAAAAGCGGTATAACCATGGTACGAAGACATCCTTTCGATGGGCCAGATCCCCTCAGACGCGTGTCGCCAGCTCCGCAGTCCGGATACGGATACCACTGCCGGCCTTCAACTACTCACCGCTCCGGCCTTTTTCGCTGAAGTAGTCAACAATAGAGTCCACCATGGCCTCGATAGTGTGCTCCTCGGGCTGGGCATCGACGACCAGGCCATTGTCGGTAATCGTTTTCGCGGTTATGGGGCCGATGGCTGCTATCCTCACGTCCTTGAGCAACGTTTTCACCTCTTCTTCACTTGCCGCGTCGAGCATGGTAAGAAAATTGCGAACCGTCGATGAACTGGTGAAAGTAACCATATCCACGCGGCCAGATTCGATTTCCTGACGCAACTCCTCCTTTCTGCCCGCCGGCATCACATTCTTGTACACCGGGGCAATGGTCACCTGAGCGCCGGCGCCGCGCAGGGTTTCGGGCAGGATTTCCCTGCCTTTCTCCGCCCGGGGAATGAGGATATTCCGCCCCTCGACGCCTGCATCGAGCAGAGTATCGGCCAGTCCTTCACTGGTGAAGACCTCGGGGATCAGATTGGCCTTAACACCATACTGCAACAGCAGATCAGCTGTGCTTTTGCCGACCACGGCAATTCCCGGTCCCTTAAGATCACGGGCATCCATGCCCCTGGCATACAGACGTTCGAAGAAATAAGTGACACCGTTCAGTGAGGAAAAGAGAATCCAGTGATACTCCTTGAGCCGTTCCAGTTCAGCGTCGAAAACGTCGTAGTTGTCCACCGGCTGGATCTCGATGGTCGAGCATTCGAAACAATCGGCCCCCTGTTCTTCGAGGTCGGCGATCAGCTGGCTGGCCTGATCGCGGGTCCTGGTCACTACGATTTTCTTGCCGAACAGCGGTCGCTTCTCAAACCAGTCAATGGTCTCGCGCAGGCGCACAACTTCGCCGACGATAATGAGTGACGGCGGCCGGATACCGGCCTCGGCCACCACCTCCCTGATGGTCTCCAGCGTACCGACCACGGTGCGCTGCTCCGGTGTCGAAGCCCAGCGTACCACTGCTACCGGGGTCTGGGGATCGCGCCCATATTTGAGGAGATTGTCGACGATCACGGGCAGATTTTTGATGCCCATGTAAACGACAATAGTGCCGGCACCGGTGGCGAGCTTGCTCCAGTCGATGTTCGAGTCTTTTTTGGTGGGATCCTCATGGCCGGTGAGAAAGGCCACAGAAGCGGTATAATTGCGGTGGGTGATAGGAATGCCCGCATAGGTGGCGGCAGCGGTGGCCGAGGTTACGCCGGGCACCACCTCGAAGGGCACTTTGGCTGCAAAGAGCTTCTCGAGTTCCTCGCCTCCTCGACCGAAGATAAAGGGGTCACCGCCCTTGAGCCGAACCACGACCTTACCGGCCAGGGCATGGTCGACCAGCATCTGATTGATCTCATCCTGGCTATGGGTGTGTTTGGCCCCGCCCTTTTTGCCGGCATAGATGAGCTCGGCGTCCTTGGGAACATGTTTGAGCAGCTTGCGACTGGCCAGGTAATCGTAGACCACCACCTCTGCCTTCTCAAGGAGATATTTGCCCCGCACCGTGATGAGACCGGGATCGCCGGGTCCGGCACCTACCAGATAGACTTTGCCGACCGTTGCGTTTTCGTGCTTTTCTACCATACTCTATATTCACGCCGCGCGGGCGTATCAAATTCATCTGCCGGCGGTCCGGCACTCTCTAGGCAGCCTGCGCCGCACACCCGCCGCTATGGAACTGAAGAGGCCAGAACAGAGGGCTTCGCCCATCGCATCCTGGCCTGTACTTAAATTCTCCCATGGTGCTCCACATAGTAAGATATCCGTGAACAAAAGGCAAAAAAAAAGGGCGTTTCCCCGCCTGCCGCGAAGAAGCACCCTTCTTTGAAGACGTTGCAGCCTTACATGACAAAAATATTCATGCCTAGGCCTTACAGCTCTTTCATGATATCGTCGGTCACTTCCTTGATGGACTTGGAGCCATCGACGGAAATCACCTTGGGCCCATCTATCTTCTTGAAGTAGTTGACGGCGGCCATGGTGCCGGTTTGTTCGTCATAGTAGATGTTGTGGCGCTTGTTTATGGCCTCTTCGTCCTGATCGTCGGGACGGGTCTTGAGCTCACCACCACAGACGCGACAGACCAGCTTGCCGTCCTTTTCCACCGGCTTGATGGCATCAAAGGCGATATGATTGGGATGGTTGTTATCGTTGACGCAGAGCCTGCGCCCCATTATACGCTCCTTGGCAATCTCACGGTCGAGAACAATCTCGATGACATAGTCCAGGGCCAGCCCCTCTTTCTTCAGCGTCTCGTCAAGGGTTACGGCCTGGTCCTTGGAGCGGGGAAAGCCGTCGAGGATCCAGCCATCCTTGCAGTCGTCCTTCTGCAGCCTGGCGATCATCATGGGGATGGTGATATCGTCGGGTACGAGATCGCCGCGATCAATGTATTCCTTGGCTTTCTGGCCGAGTTCGGTACCGCCGCCGATATGCTCTCTGAAGATGGCGCCCGACTCGATGTGGGGGATGTCGTATTTCTTCTGGATGATCGCGCCCTGCGTTCCCTTGCCGCTGCCGTTCGGTCCGAAGACCAGGATATTTTTACCCATAATTTCCTCTCCTTTACTGGTTAATATGAAATGTACAATCAGCTGGTGTACAATATACTTTCTTCACTCGGCAGAAATCACCCCAAAGTGCCGCCGCAGACACCGGAAGGACCGCTCCAGGCGGGGTGGAACAAAAGAAATCCGCAGTCCCCCCGGCCATGGCAATCGCTCTATGGCAAGCCGCTTTGTCCTGCAAAGCAGGAAACGATTATAAACTACTTTGGAAACCCTGGCCAGCAAAATATCTTTCCTATTATTTTGACATTAAGCCGCAAAGCGGGTAGGCTGGCGGCTCTTGCACCGTTTACGGCAAAGGATTCACTCCGCGAGCGGCACCAGGCCGTTGTGCCTCTGCCGGCGCAACGCAATCATCACTACCAAACATCACTCCATATCTGACTATGAAAGAAATACACATCGGCCTTATCGGCTTCGGCACCGTCGGCCAGGGACTTGCCAAAACCCTCCTGAACCAGCGCCAGAGGTTGAAAACGCGGACGGGTGCAGACTTCATCCTTTCCCGGATCGCTGACACACACTACGACCAGCTGCCCGAAGAATTCACTGCCGCCTTCTCCAAGGAAGCTCGCGACATCTTCGACGATCCCACAATCGACATCGTCGTCGAGCTCATCGGCGGAATGGAGCCGGCCAAATCCTTCCTCCTCCAGGCCATCGCCAAGGGCAAACATGTAGTTACCGCCAACAAGGCGCTGCTCTCCGTCCACGGCAAAGAGATCTTCGAAGCAGCGGCCGCAGCCGGCGTCGAGGTCGGCTTCGAAGCCAGCGTCGGTGGAGGCATGCCGGTGATCAAGGCGCTCAAGGAGGGGCTGGTGGCCAACGAGATCCAGTCGATCCGAGGCATCATGAACGGTACCGCCAACTACATCCTCACCCAGATGACCGAACACGGCTACGCCTTTGACGAGGTCCTGCTCGACGCCCAGCAACAGGGTTTTGCCGAGGCCGACCCGACCTACGACATCGAAGGCATCGACACCGCCCACAAACTGGCCATCCTTATGACCATCGCCTACGGCAGGCATGTCCACCTCGATGACGTTACCACCGAAGGCATCAGCAAGATACACCCCATAGACATCGAGTTCGCCAAGGAATTCGGCTGCCGCATCAAGCTTTTGGCCATCAGCCACAACCACGGCGACCATATGGAGGCGCGGGTGCATCCGACCATGGTCCCCAACAGCCATATGCTTGCCAACATCAACGGCGCTTTCAATGCCATCCACTTCACCGGCGACACGGTAGGCGATGTGCTGCTCTACGGTCAGGGCGCCGGCATGATGCCCACTGGCAGCGCCGTGGCCGCCGACGTCGTCGACATTGGCAGAGACATCCTCACCGGCGCCGTCGGCCGCGTACCGGCACTCTCCCATCTGCCCGAAACCATGGCCCCGGCCAGTATCACTCCCATGGGCGAACTCCAGTGCCCCTACTACTTCCGCATCACCGTCGTCGACCGGCCCGGCGTTCTGGCCCAGATCACCGGCGTCTTCGGCCGGCACAACATCTCCATCAAATCGATGATCCAGAAGAGCCTCGGCAAGAACAAGCCGGTCTTCATCGTCCTGCGCTCGCATATGGCCGAAGAGAGCAGCGTCCAGAGGGCCATCGCCGAGATCGACGCCCTCGAAGTCTGCACCGATCCGACAGTGACCATCCGCGGACTCATCGAAGAATCGAACGGCGACTGAATATGAAAAAGGCCATGAAATATCTGATCCTGGTCGGCGACGGCATGGGCGACTACCCCCTGGCCGAACTGGGCGAAAAGACGCCGTTGGAGGCCGCCGCCACACCGGCCATGGACGAACTCTGCCGCAAAGGCGAGTTCTTCCTCACCGCCACCGTGCCCGCCGGTTTCGATCCCGGAAGCGATGTCGCCAACCTCTCGCTGATGGGCTACGATCCTGCCCGATACTATACCGGCAGGGCGCCACTGGAGGCCGCCAGCATGGGCATCCGCCTGGCAGAAGAGGAAACCGCCTTCCGCTGCAACCTCGTCAACCTCGCCCTAGCCGAAGAATCGGCGACCATGGTCGATTTCACCGCCGACCACATACGCAGTGAAGAGGCGGCCGAACTCATAGCTGATCTCAACGAACAGTGCGGCAGCGCCGCCTTTCGCTTTCATGCCGGTGTCAGCTACCGCCATTTACTGGTGTACCGGGGGGCGCTGGCCCCACTGAAGACCGTACCGCCCCATGACTACATCGAGCAAGACATCAGTCCCTTTCGTCACGACTATTTCCGTCATGAACTCTGGAAAGAACTACTGGAGAACGCCATCGATGCCGGTGCCGATGAAATAGAGCTGCGCATCGAAGCCGGAGGA
>CAKZOA010000304.1 GCA_937132035.1 uncultured Desulfobulbaceae bacterium
AAGATGTACAATGTACTAGTTAGGCGCTCTTAAAGATTGATACCCATTATCTCCACTTTTCATTTCCCTTTTTTTATATCAATGCTATACTCCTTGCCTGATTTTACGCCATCGCTCATAGCTCTATCCAACACCAACTCACGACAGACACATTCTTATGAAGGGCATAATACTTGCCGGAGGTTCCGGCACCAGGCTCTATCCACTCACCAAGGTCGTCTCCAAACAGCTCATCCCCGTATACGACAAACCGATGATATACTATCCCCTGTCGGTACTGATGATTGCCGGCATCAGAGAGATACTCATCATCTCCACACCGCACGATCTGCCCCTTTTCCAGGAACTTTTCGGTGACGGATCGCACATCGGACTGTCGCTCAGCTATGCCGCCCAACCCAAACCGGAGGGGCTGGCTCAGGCCTTTCTCATCGGCAGAGAATTCATCGGCGATGACTCCGTCGCCCTGATCCTCGGCGACAACATTTTTTTCGGCCCCGGATTCTCACAAATAGTCAAGCGATGCGCTGCCCTGGAGGAGGGCGGGGTCATTTTCGGCTATCTGGTCAAGGATCCCGGAAGATACGGTGTGGTTGAATTCGACAAGGAGTGCAACGTCGTCGGCATAGAGGAAAAACCGGCTGTACCCAAATCAAAATACGCGGTGCCGGGCCTTTATTTCTACGACAACGAGGTAGTGGCAATCGCTGAACGAATCAAGCCTTCGGCCAGGGGAGAGCTTGAGATTACCGATATCAATATGGAGTATCTGCGCCGCGGTAAGCTCAAGGTGGAACCTCTCGGTCGCGGCTTCTGCTGGCTCGATACCGGTACTCACGAATCGCTGCAACAGGCATCAAATTATGTCCAGGCGGTTCAGGACAGACAGGGGTTGAAAATTGCCTGTATCGAGGAAATCGCTTTGGATTTGGGATATATAACCTCCCGGGAGATGTCCCATCTCGCCACCGATATGCTGAAGAATCAATACGGCCAATACATCAAGACCATCTGCAGCGAAAAACAGGACGCCAATAACCATCACAACAACAATCAATACAACTGAGCAGGAAGATAAAAGGTGAAAATCATCATCATTGGCGCCGACGGCCAGCTGGGGCTCGACTGCACGTCTATTCTGGCCGGTGAGCATAACCTCATCCTCCCCACCATCGCCGAACTCGACCTCTGCGAGGAGTCGTCCCTCCGTGGTTTCATCTCCGCCCACCGACCGGAAGTGGTAATTAACTGCGCCGCCTACACAGCGGTCGACCACTGCGAGAAGGAACTCGAAATTTGCCGCAGGGTCAACGCCGACGGCCCAGGTTTCCTCGCCAAAGCCTGCGGCGAGACTGGCAGCAGGCTGATCCACATCTCAACGGACTATGTCTTTGACGGCAGAAAACCGATCCCCCACCCTTACCTGGAAGAAGACCCTGTTCATCCGCTGTCCCATTACGGTCGCACCAAGCTTGACGGTGAAAGGGCGGTAGCCGCGTATGGTGATGATTACGCCATTTTACGCACCGCCTGGCTCTATTCCGCCGGCGGGCCCAACTTCCTTAAAACCATGCTGCGCCTAAGCCTTGCCGACCCGGCCGCAACCCGCCGGGTGGTCAATGACCAGTATGGCTCCCCCACCTGGTCGCATACGCTGGCGCGACAGATCAGTCTTCTTTTGACATCTGAGATACAGGGGGTCGTTCATACTACCGCTGAGGGCTATGCCACCTGGTACGAAACCGCCTGCTCGTTTCTTGAGAAGATGGAGATTGAGCATAACCTCGCTCCATGTAAAACCGCCGATTATCCTACTCCCGCGCATCGTCCAGCCAACTCCATCCTCGACAACGGCGTACTCAACCAACATGGACTCTCGCTCTTCGTCGACTGGCGCGATGATCTCGATACCTTTGTAAAAAGACATGGCCGACAATTGCTGGCCGAACTCGGTAGCATCTAGCAACCCGACAGAGCCTGGGGCCCGCGGGTGAGCGTCATTTGTCCGGGCTGTTTCGGGTATCCTGCACGGGGGTTGCGGCGGTTGCCGCTTCTCATCAATTAACCGATCATCAGAAAACCTCGGCGTCACGCAGCAGGGTGCCTTGCGCGTCCTTATCCGAGAGCCGCGGCTCTTTTGAAAACGGCCAGTCGATGGCGATATCCGGATCATTCCAGATGATGCAGCGTTCATGTTCGGGGGCGTAATACTCCGTTGTCTTGTAAACAAACTCGGCCGTGGGGCTCAAGACCAGGAAAGCGTGGCCGAACCCTTCGGGGATGAAGAGCATTTTCTTATTATCGGCGCTGAGATATTCTCCCACCCATCTGCCGAAGGTAGGGGAATCCCGGCGAAGGTCCACCGCGACATCGAAGACCTCACCGACCACGGCACGGACCAGCTTTCCCTGCGGCTGTCGTATCTGGTAATGTATGCCTCGGAGAACACCGTGAAGCGAACGGGAATGATTGGACTGGACGAACTCTGTATCAAGCCCCGTCTTTTGCCGCCAGACCCGCTGGTTGTAGCTTTCGTAAAAAAAGCCCCTCTCATCGCCGTAAACCTTCGGCTCCACGAGAAGCACATCCTCTATGAGCGTGGCAGTAATATTCATGATTTATTGTCCGATATTCTTTTTGTTGTCATACATATTGTGATAGTATTCGGCATAGGAACCGTCTATCACTCTGTTTACCCATTCCCGGTTGTCCAGATACCAGTCGATGGTCATGCGGATCCCCTCTTCGAATGTGACTTTGGGCTGCCAGCCGACCGTGTCTTTGATCTTTGTGGAATCGATGGCATAGCGCCTGTCATGGCCGAGCCTGTCGGTGACAAAGGTGATAAGAGAACGCCTGCTCGCTCCGCTCGGCAACAGGTCCAGTTTTTCATCGAGTATATCGCAGATAAGCTCGACTACTTCTATATTTTCCTTCTCATTGTTGCCGCCGATATTGTAGCAGTGGCCCACGCTGCCTTTTTCCAGAACCTCCACAATGGCCTGGCAATGGTCGCCGACGTAGAGCCAGTCCCTGATCTGTTTGCCGTCGCCGTAGACGGGCAGCTTCCTGCCTTCCAGGCAGTTATGGAAGATCAGGGGAATGAGTTTCTCGGGAAACTGGTAGGGACCGTAGTTATTGGAGCAGTTTGTGATCATCACCGGCACACCATAGGTATGAAAATAGGCGTTGGCGAGATGATCGGAAGAGGCCTTGGAGGCGGAATAGGGTGATCTGGGATCATAGGCTGTGGTTTCCCGAAATAAACCCGTCTCCCCCAGGGAACCGTAAACCTCATCGGTGCTCACATGGAGAAAGACCGGCTGTCCACCCACCAACTTTTTTTCAAGCCAGTGATGACGAGCGCTCTCCAGGAGGGTGAAGGTGCCGACGATATTGGTCTGGACAAACTCGGCCGGCCCGGTAATAGAGCGGTCCACATGCGATTCTGCGGCAAAATGAACAACCGTGTCGATCACCTCCCCGGAAAATATCTCATCAACCAGAGCGGCATCACAGATATCCCCTTTGATGAAACGATACGTTTCCCCTTCTTCCATATCTTTCAGGTTGGTAAGATTGCCGGCATAGGTCAATTTATCAAGGTTAATCAGACGCCAGTGAGGAAATGTCCTGGCGACCAACCGGATAAAATTGGCGCCGATAAAGCCGCAACCGCCGGTCACCAGCACCGTTCTCGGATTTTTCATGAAACATTCCCTGTGTTATGTTTGCATTCTTGGAGAAAAGCCTGCCTCACCCTCCGTAGATATCGCACCTTCGTGGATATCGGTTTTTCAGCAGACATGTATACTAGTTCATCAAAAGATATCAAAGGAAAAATGTGTCTGCGGCGTCACGTGAACGACAGCCACTCCTGGATTGCGGCCTTCACGGCAATGCCCAACGGCAGTCAACAAGGCCGACCTCCCCTGCGGGAGACACCCCCATACCCTCTACCGGTGTGACGGATCCGGAATTCAGAAGGGTTCATCTTTTTACCGAAAACAAAGCTACCAACGGTTACCAAAATGATCTCAATTTTCTTGCTGGAAAGACCAATGGTCATTATAATAACTGCAAAAGTAACTATTTTGAGAGGTCATAATGCAAACAATTGAAACATATGTACCGATAACCCAAGCCAAAGCAAAATTGCTTGATATGGTGAGACAATTAGGTGACACAAATGACACAATTGCAATCACCAAGAATGGTGTGCCGGAAGCTGTACTGTTATCTATGAAAAAATTTGAAGGGTTTCTTGAGACTATAGATATACTCTCGGACCCTGAGATGATGCGACAGCTTCACGGATCTGCCGTCGATATCAAGGAAGGAAAATTTGTTGATATTGATACGGCATTGTAATGTCTTATCAGGTCAAGCTCACGGTCCACGTAAGCAAAGCAGCAATAAAGCTGCCACCTGAAACGAAGAAGGCGGCAAGAGAGGCACTTCGACTCCTTGCGGAAAACCCTGAACTGGGAAAAGAGTTGCAAGCAGAATTGGCCGGATTCCGTTCGTATCGTTTCCTGCGATACAGAATCTTCTACAAGGTGGCACCTGAAAAGAAGGTTATTGTAGTTTGGGCTTTAGGCCATAGAAAAGATATCTATGAAAATTTCAGCGAACAACTTGTTGGAAAAAAGTGATGCCGGACTGATACCAGATCCGGCATCCAGTCAAACGGGCGCGGAACCTGCTCCCATACTCCCTCTGGATTGCGGCCTATACCGCCGTGTTGGTTCTCATTTTGGCTTGAAAAATATCGTATGTTTTTCACCGCACTCACTGGCAACAATGAAAACAAAATATCATTTTGTTTTGATTTCAAAAATCAGGTTCAGATAAGCTGTTGACATTACCAGGATAAGCAGGAAAAAAATTGCAATTTAATTTGGGATCCAACACTCCTGCTGATGGAGACCAATCCTTCCACCCCTCACTTCGCCTCCACACTTTGCAAGGACGCGTGAAAAGCCTTTATTCAATCAGCATTACCATGATGTATCGCCTGACCGCTGAGTTCATAATCGAGGAAAATGAAATTCTACTCATTTATATAGAATCGCACAAAGAAGTCTATTCCCGGTGAACACAGCCAGTCCCCTCCCCATACCGTCATGCCGGACACCGATCCGGAATCCAGGACTGAGACCTAAAGGCAATACTGTTCACTTAAAAACAATTGATATACCAATTTTCCTGATTTTGGTTTTCATCTTCTCTCGTGGGCGAAGAGGGTAATTGTTCATTTTTCGCTTTACTCCACGTGGATTGCAACGAGATTTACGTTCAGCAACACGTTCTTCAAGAATTTCATTCAGCACTGCCTCATGAAAAGTTTTTTTGTCCTGAGGGGGGAAAAGAAACAGAGCTTGTTATTTTTCTGCGAACGACTCGAACCGCATGCAAAAAAGAGAGCCTGTCTGGATCTTCATTCGCCTTCAATGCGGCCTCATGCATTAAACCTCTCACCCCAAAGTGAGCCATCAGGAGGCAATAAAATTCTTGTTTGACCAGATCAGGAGTTTTGCTGCGCAAGACAATTTTAGAACCACGCAAATGAGTCTTTAATTCGCCAATGGCTGTCTGTCGGGTAAAGGACTGGCGCGGTGCCAATTGGCCCGTTTCCAGCCCCTCCCCATCAGAACCGCTCGTGAGGTTTTCCCTCAAGCGGCTCACCCAATGAGATTCCTCCAAAGGTTTATGAGTCTTATTGGTCATGGCGCCCACTTTCATGAGTATGCCCCCACATTCCCTAAGGGCCTCAGTCGCCAGCCCCAATATAAGCCGAGAACACCGTAGAGGTACTCATTACTCCATCTTCGCCAGCCAATGCTGCGCTTTTGTCGCCGCTTCCGTCTCGTCAGCAAGGTTCGTATTTTCATTTCAAGATAATCGCGAACCTCGCTGAAGGCCCGGTTTGAGTTCCCAACCCGAAAGTAGTTGACCCATCCGGCAATAACAGGATTGATCTCATCAATAATTTCCTCGGTGCACATAGCGCCACCATTATGGATCATTGTACGGATCTTTGCCTTGATTGCTTTACGGGCTTTCTTCTTCGGGGTCATAAGGATAAAGAATCTTGATTTCTTACGGTTTGGGACTCGTCTAAAATCAAATCCCAGAAAACCAAAGGATTCTCCTTTGAGCATATTGACCATTTTGGTTTTCTCTGTGTTAAGAGAAACGCCAAGCAAGACCAGGTGTTCATTGAGCCGCTGCACGGCTCGTTCTGCCCAGCCATTCTTGGTGTGATGGCCGCTCACGGTGATCACAATATCATCGGCAAAGCGATGATAGTTCACCGCCTCATAGCCGCCTTCCGTTGTCTTTTGGCGAATATCATCGAAGAACCAGTCCAGGTCGTTAAGATAAATGTTAGCTGCCAACGGGCTAAAAGGTCCGCCTTGCGGTACACCAATTTTGCCGGCCGCCTTGATTATCTGTTTTACCAAGTGCATAACCTCAGGATCCTGCACTCGCCTGGCTATTTTCTCCAGAAGCACGGAATGACGTATCGTGTCAAAATATTTCCTCAGATCGACATCGATTACTCTGGTCATTCTGCGTAATATACTTCGCCTGACTTCGGCCAAGGCACGTTGCGGCGACCGTTTTGGTCGAAACCCATAGGAGTTCGGGCAGAAATCGGCCTCGAAGATCGCTTCAAGGATCAATTTAAGAGCACCTTGCACTACCCGGTCACGGATTGTAGGGATTTGCAACACCCTCATCTTTCCGTTGTCCTTTGGAATCTCAACCTTACGGTTCTCTTGAGGTTGATAGTTGCCTGAGAGAAGATCAGCACGGATAGCGCTCAGAAACTCTTTAAGACCGGCTTCCTCAATATCTGCAAAGCTCAGGCCATCGATGCCAGCGGCACCTTTGTTCCTTTTTGCAATCCAGTACGCCTCCCTCAGCGTTTCGATCTTTGTGACATGCACATAGATCCCCCAAAAGCGATGCGCTTTTTCAGACTTCGCCTTTCGATATATCCGGTGTCGCAGATCCTGCAGACTAATTGGCGTCTTTGTCATCACACCACTGCCTCACTTTGAACATCCGGAATACTCATCAGTCTGGGTCCTTCCCTCCCGATGCGTTTTGCTGCACATCGATCAGCAGTACTACGACCCAATCCGCCACCCTGATACCTGCTCATCCACTTCCCATTCAAGGTTATAGGACTTGCCTCCTCGACGAGATTTCTTCGCCGGGTATCGAGGGCTTCTCCAGTTTCCACATAACCCTTCATACATGCCACCGCTGATACCCCGCCGGTGAGAACTGACGCATCGGATTCATTTCGATCAGTCCTTGTTGCCTTCGCGCGTTATAGACCGTCTCGACCACCGGATTTGAGTGTAACGAGGCTACATCTGCGTTCACTGTACGTTGCGGCCTGGCATGTTGCATATTTTCCTTAAAGAAAATGTTGTCGGAGGGCTTTACCGTCTTGGTTTCCCGCCACGGCACCTCCCAAGCTACGAGGGCTGAATCTTTTACCCTCGGTCGGACTTTCACCGACTGGGTTATGTGTCCTTTGCTGGACACGCCAATCTTCCATCTGGCGCCGTAATACTCAATTATCTCGGCAACTGACAGAGTCAG
>CAKZOA010000305.1 GCA_937132035.1 uncultured Desulfobulbaceae bacterium
CGCTGTCGATACCCTTGAACCACCAGTTTTCAGGCTGGATTACCATGATAGGCCCTGCCTCGCACTGCTTCAGGCAGCCGGTTGCCACAATCTGCACATCGAGGCCGCGATCGAGTATTTCCTCTTCGATGTACTGGAGAAAACCATCGGTCTGCTTATGGCAGATGCCTTTGGGGTCGCCTTTTACTCTGAAGCTCTGGCAGAGCAAAATCTGTCTTTCGGGAAGTGCCATTGTCGTTCTCCTTTGATGCCGCGCCGCAGTCAAAGCTGATATGCCTCTGTTCTTGGCGCCTGTATTGGTATCTGTTGCCGTACCGTCAGCCGGTACTCCTACTTTTTCTTCTTGCCGCCACCATAGAGCGCGTCGACCATGCCTTCGATATTGTCTTCGGTAACAAAGACCTGCAGCCCATTCTCGGCCAGCACTGTTCGCGGGCAGTCGCCGGCGCTGGCTGTCAGCAGTATGAAGCAGTCGTCGAGAGTGTCAGCCACCTGTTGCCACCGGTCGGTCCCTGAACCAGGTTCAGGCGCAGGGCGTGTTGCCAGCAGGCAGGCGAGTCCGTCATTGCGTGGACCGTAAATCAAAAATCTGATGGCGTGACCCAGGTGCAGGTCAACATCCATACCGTTGGAGCTGACAACCGCCACATTGGGGCGTTTCCTGCTGGGAGCGGGCAGGCTCTTTTCGGGTACGGAGTCGCCTTTGGCGCTGCCGCCTTGCTGGTAGAGCAATGGTGGGGAAACGGGCAGGTGTGTCGACACCCTGGCCTGGGCGGCGGCAACCGTTGCCGCATCCGGACTTTCCAGTTCGACTTCGGCTCCGGGTTCCTGGCTGTAGGGGACAAGCGCCATGGACGCGGCCCCGAGCTCCACCATTTCGCTGCTGATCTTGGCAACGTGATCTATGTTGTAGCCCGGATACAGCGTGGTGAGAACCGAAACCCTGACGTTGTGGAATGTCAGCGCTGAGACGCCCTGTCGTTGCTCCTTAAGCAGCAGGGCGGAGCCGTCGGCCAGTTTTACCGTCTTCTGGCCGGGGCGAATCCAGGCGAAGAGTTTTTCGAGGATATCCCTGCGTACTGCCGCAACTTTCATCTCCACATAGCCGACCCCGGCCGCTGCAAGATCACCTGCCAGACGGCCGCTGCCGATACCGAAGGTCAGTAGACCGATTGACACATCCGGGAATTTCTCTTTGAGTAGGGTAAGTATCTCAAAGGTTATTTCCGGCGTTGCCAGAGGATCGCCGGGCCCGGTGATGGCCACCATGACCGGCTTCGACGACGCCTTACGGACCTGTGTGCTCACATGATCCAGGGCGTCGGCGATACTCATGCAGCTGTTGCCTCCGGGAGGCGGAGGGGAAAACCTCGTGCGGGCGACGAGCTGAGGAGCGACCGGCAGACGGAGGATCCGTGACGGTTCGGCTCTGCCGGTACAACTGCAGCCACTCTTTTTACATTCTGTTTGATTGCACATAGTGTCGTCACCGATTGACACGGGCGGCACAAATGTACCGCCCACGTTGTTTGCAACACCGCTTTACAGCACCAGTTCGAAGATCTCTTCCGGGTCATCCCGATCCTTGCGGTCGAGCAGGACGCCCAGGATCTTCTCCAGAATTCGGAGACCTCCTCTGTACCCCACGGTCGGAAAGTGTTGATGACCCTGCCGGTCAAGAATGGGAAAGCCCCAGCGGACGAAGGGCAGATCCTCGTCACGGGCAATGTATTTGCAATAGGTGTTGCCGATGATAAGATCGACCGGTTCGTTCTTGATCCACTGATGGAGCAGGAACATATCGCCTGCGGCCTTGACGTTGACCTCGGCGTTCATTTCGGCGGTGATCTCCTTGATGCGGGCCTCGAATTTCTTGCCCGGCGTGCCGGTGACGATGTGCACGGGCAGCATGTCGATGGAAACCAGGAACTCGGTCATGGCGATGATCTGGTCGGGGTCGCCGACCAGAGCCACCTTTTTGCCGTAGAAATACTGGTGCATGTCGCTTATCAGGTCGACGAGCTTGCCCCGCTCGATGGCGATCTCGTCAGGAACGGAGGTGCCGGCAACGGTTCTGAGCACGTCGATAAAACGGTCCGTGGCCTTGAGGCCGAAGGGCATGTCAAGGACGGAGCAGGGGACCTTGCATTTGGTATCGATCAGTCTGGCAGCTTCGGCCGAACACCATTCTCCAAGAGCAATGGTGCCGATTCCTCCGCCGCTGGCCTTGATCTGCTTGATTGTGGCACCTGCCTTGGGAAACATGGCGTATTTGCCGGTAAGCGGGCCGTCGAGGACCCCGGAGGTGTCGGGGAACATGTTGATCTCGATTGCCATCAGTGCGGCGAGACGCTTTAGCTCTTCCATGTCGGCGGGTTCCACCCAGCCGGGAATGATGTTGATCTTGCCGTTTTTCGTGGTTCCCGGTTCGGCCAGAGCGGCCATGGCCTTGACCATATTGGCAAAGCCGGTTACATGACTGCCGACGTAGCTTGGCGTCGGCGCACCGATAACCGTTTTGCCTTCCGGAATCTTTTTGTCCTTTTGGGCTTTGTGGAAGATCTGCGGCAGGTCGTCGCCTATGGTTTCCGAGAGGCAGGTGGTGTGGACGGCGATAACCTCCGGTTCGTAGACGGTGAAGATATTGTCAATCGACTGCAGCAGATTGGCCTGGCCGCCGAAAACCGAAGCGCCTTCGGTGAACGAGCTGGTCGCCGCCGAGATGGGTTCTTTGTAGTGGCGCGTCAAGGTGCTGCGGTGATAGGCGCAGCACCCCTGTGAGCCGTGGCTGTGCGGCAGGCAGCCCTGGATGCCCAAAGCCGCGTACATGGCCCCTATGGGCTGACAGGTCTTGGCCGGATTGATCATCAGCGCCTTGCGTTCCTGTATTTCTGTTGGTGTATGTCTCAGTAGCATTGTGGTACCTTCCCGATGGAGTCCTGTAACCCCGCATTAAGTTAAAGGCTGTCGTGGAAAATGAGAGTGAACGGTATGATCATTCTCCACAGTTGCCGGTAGATGTTATTCCCACACATAGGTGGCGGAGAGTTCTGGGTTTTCCTGCCAGGGAGCCTTCATATAGCTCCAGACCCTGCTGTTGACCAGCCGGTCGATTTCCCGATAGAAGTTTACGGCTCCCTTGAAACCGGCATAGGGGCCGCCGGAATCGTAGCTGTGCAGCTGTTTCATTGGTACGCCCAGTTTCTGGATGGAATATTTTTCCTTGATACCGGCG
>CAKZOA010000306.1 GCA_937132035.1 uncultured Desulfobulbaceae bacterium
GACCGTCAGGGA
The DNA here is from genome assembly GCA_937132035.1 of uncultured Desulfobulbaceae bacterium. Classification (GTDB taxonomy): domain Bacteria; phylum Desulfobacterota; class Desulfobulbia; order Desulfobulbales; family Desulfocapsaceae; genus Desulfopila_A. The sequence continues at coordinate 13 of CAKZOA010000306.1, forward strand.
CGGGCCGTCACGCATCCAGCCAAAGGGCGACGATATTCGCCGGAATACGCGGCTGATTGCCAAAGGATGGCGGATAACTCCGCAGCATATGCTCGCCCTCTCCGAGGCAGGCCTTGAAGAGCTGGAAGTTTTCAGTAAGCCGAAAGTCGCCATTTTCTGCACCGGCAGCGAACTTGTCAGCGGACCGGGTCGGCAGACATCGGGAAAGACGATATCTTCCAATCGGTACCTTTTGTGCGGCCTGCTGCAGCAGAGCAACTGCGAAGTTGTTGATCTGGGGATCGTCGGTGATTCCTTGGCAGCGCTGGAAGAGCAGTTTGTCAGAGTCGAGGAGTCCGGCGTCGAGGCCGTTATCAGTACCGGCGGTCTGGGGCCGGGGAAATACGATCTGGTGCTCGAGGCCTTTCGCCGGCATAAGGCGGAGGTGCTGTTTTCTTCCCTGCAGGTGCGTCCCGGCAAAACCACCCTTGCCGGCATGCTGGGTTCCATCCTCTATTTCGGTCTGCCGGGTCCGCCGGCGGCGGTACAGCCACTCTATCATGCTCTCATTCTGCCGGCGCTCAGGGCCATGGAGTCCATGGCTCAGCCGCGGCCGATAATTCACCGGGCCTGTCTTGCAGAACGGCTGACCCTCAGCCGAACGGGACCGCTGCAGCTGCAAGCGGCTCGTCTGTGGCTGGAGAGAGGAGTCTACCAGGTACGCAGTACCCGTAAGGGAGAGGCTGCCAACGGTTATATCTTCTGCAGTCCCGGCAGGAAGACATTTCGTCAGGGTGAGTTGCTGCCGGTACAGCCACTTATTGGAAGCTGGGACATATAGCTCGAGTATTTCATCGAAAATCGACAATGCCTTCGCTTTGCGGACCACCATAAACGCGGTGAGCTCGTCTCTGGGAAGAGCTTGAATCTACCAGTTTGTACAACGAACAAAGAATGATGAATATGTCCCTTTTGACCCTTGGGGGCTTCCGGCGGCCGACCGGCTTGAAGAAGAGTTATTTCTCTTTCTGGCAGCGGGGGCAGAAATAGCTGGCCCTGCCGCCGATCACCGCCCTGGCAAGAGGGGTCGCGCAGCCTACGCAGGGCTTGTGCTCTCGGCCGTAGACACGGAAATGAATCTGAAAGTAGCCGCTTTGACCGCCTGCATTCTGGAAATCACTGATAGTGGAGCCGCCGCAGGAGATGGCCCAGTTGAGAATATCTTTGATTTTTTCCAGCACAAGTTGCCATTGTTTTTGCGTCAAGGCGCCGGCAGGAGTTGCCGGATGGATGCCGGCGGCGAACAGACTTTCGTTGGCGTAGATATTGCCAATTCCGGCTATGATCGCCGAGTTCATGATGAATGTTTTTACTGACAAACTCCTGTTGTGAGCCTTCTTGTGCAGGTAGAGGGGAGTGCATTTTCCACTGAAGGGCTCGGGGCCGGTCCTGGAGAAAAAGTTTCGCAGGGCCTGCCTCTTGTCTTTGCTTTCAAAGCAGTGCACCGCGCCGAATCTTCTGGTGTCGTTGAAGCGCAGCTCCTTGCCGTTATCCAGGAGAAAGAAGAGATGATCGTGGACGGCAACGGGGGCGTCTTTTGGGAAAATCCCAAGCCGACCCGTCATGCCCAGATGCATGATGAGAAGGTCGCCGGTGTCGAAGGCAAAAAGCAGGTACTTGGCCTTGCGGGCTATAGTGGTGATGACGGCCCCGACAAGTTTTGTGCTGATGCAGGTTGACGGCACCTCGGTGCGAAGCCGTTTGCCGCTGCTGGCGAAGGCCAGTATCTTTCTTCCTTTGACCAGCGGCAGCAGCCCAAGGCGTATGACTTCGACTTCGGGAAGTTCAGGCATGCGGCACCCTCCATGGCTTCAGACGATACCAAAAAGAGAGCCGGCCGAATTCAAAAAAACATTGCTGTACATCTGCGAGGTCGCGGCCCCAGCGACCGGCGGATCTATTGGGCGGGCAATGATGGATGCCGGGTTGGGATCGATTCATGGCGTATCAGGGAGAAGGAAACACAGGGCCAGGCCATAGTCACCATGACGACAGCCCAGGGTGGTGAAACGGAGTTGCTCATGTGTAAAGCTGAAGATGTAGCACTGCCGGTGGCGGTCGACCTGATCCAGTGTCAGGCTGAGAAAGCCAGGTACGTAGCGGTAGCTGTAGGCTTTGCGGATTGCCTCCTTTGCCGCCCAGAGGAGATTGAGAAGGTCGATATCGGCATCACCGTCGTATCGGCACTGCTGCATCAGTCGTAGTTCATCCTCAAAGCAGAAGCGTTCACGTACTTTCAAAAGTCTTTCGGTGCAGTGTTGCACATCGACCCCACAGCGGTTCCATGAGGCTGTTGCTGCCGCGCGCTGGCCGCTGTGGCTGATGGAGATATGCGCTTTCATGTCGTGCCTGCGCTCTGAAATC
>CAKZOA010000307.1 GCA_937132035.1 uncultured Desulfobulbaceae bacterium
ATACTTCAGCTTTTCTTCATAAAACCGAATCTGATTTTCCATCCATGATTCCTTTTGTTGTTTTACATAACGCCAGCATCATCCGATTTTTGAGGAGCCTGTGACGAAAAAATCGGATGAATGCACGTGCTGTAATTTTTTCATTTTACTCTATCGCATGAATGATTTATTCCATCTGAATATGGAATATCATCCAATAGATAAGGATTAATGTTTTCTAAACAGGCTACGTTAAATGCAAATTGATCAGGATGAGATCTCTGCTTATGATGAGTATATATTCCACATACTGAACAAAAATAGTGTTTTGCTGTCATCGTATTAAACTGATACAGATTGAGTTTGTCTGCACCTTTTATAACCTTTAAGTCATCTAGCTTAACTGTGGAAGCAATAGCGCCTCGCATTCGACACATCGAGCAGTCACAACGTTTTGGATCTACAACTCCGTTTGGAAGACTTAGCTCTATTTGTACTGAGCCACAATGACATTGTAATTTATGAATTGGATCTATGAGTTTATTTAGCTCAGCTAATTTCATTATTCACCGAAGTTGTTTTGTGATTATAATATAATGATTACCGGTTAATCCGGTGCATAATTTTGTTAATGTTACCAACAAAAGCCGAAAGGGTGACCCTCTTATTTCTGTTTTTAGGAGCTTCGCGTACCTCGACCCCACTTTCCCACTTTCCGCGCACTTTGTTGTGCTGAAAAGTGGGAGGGAATCGTCAGTTTACTTCAGTTTTTTGCAGTTGGCATAATAGGTAACGGTTGCCGGCCAGTCAGAGAAAACTCCCAGAACCCCGACATCCTGGGCGAGTACATCGAGTGCTTCGAGCATGTCGCCGTCATTATTGATGGCATCCTTGACGCTCTGATAGTACCAACCGCCGCCTGATTGAAGCAAACCTGAACGCTCCAGCGTCCAGGTGATGATTTCAAGACCGGCTGCCTTGGCGCGTTTGGCATATTCCGAAGCAATTATCTTGCCGTCGTTGTCGGTGGCCAGAAGCATCCACATCGGTGGAGCTATGATGCGCACATTCTGCTGAAACAGCTCCTCCATGGACGGGGTCCAGGTTTCCGGCCTGGTATGATCGAAGGTGTCCTCGCCATAACGACCATCAAGATACACGCCCTGTTTGCCGAAGGTCGGCTCATTTTCAAGCCAGTAGATAACATCGGCAAGATTGAAGGACTGTGGAAAGACATGGCCAGGAGCAACCCCGGCGGTTTTATACTCCTCGATCATCTGCTGAGCATAATCAGTCTGGCTGTAGCTCCCCTGGTAGGGCATTTCCACGCTTGGCGATTTCAACTCCGGAGTCATTTTAACCCCAAGTTTCTTGAACAATTCGATGCTCTCCCGGTGGGTCATCAGGGTGCCTCTGGCAGAGTAAAGATCGGTCCGCCAGCCGGGAGTGCCATCCAAATATTCTTCGACGCTGGTGGCCTGTGGATTTGCAGCATCCATTTTGCCTTTAAGTTGTTTGAACTCCTGCAGGGTGATATCGCTGGTGCAGCACTTGGCCGAGGCCTTTTTGCTCAGTTCGCCGGTGTTCGAGTCAAACTCCGCCGGACTGAACGGCTCCGAGCACTTGGACGCTAGAGCGGGAATAGCCAGGATGTTCGTGGTGGTGTGCAGATCGCACTGGGAATGGCGACAGACCAGTTCCTTGTCCTTGGTGAAAGTAACGTCACATTCGATAACACCTGCGCCCATACGGGCGGCAGCGACATATGACTCCTTGGTGTGCTCGGGAAACTGCATACTGGCGCCGCGATGACCGATGGAAAAATCGGAGGACAGAAAAGGACCTGCTCCACAGGCTTCCAACTCGGCTTTCAGCGGACTGATGTCCATGTCGTCAACCAGATAGTAGGGGCGGGGCCCCACCTCGGCGACGTCTTGTCCGGTAATGGTGTTATACTCTGCTGCTATCACCGAGCCAGCAAAGAATACGACAAACAACGAAATTGCGGTCTGAACAGTTTTTGTAAATGAATGCATAGGGGCTCTCCTCCTTATAAAGTGCAGGTGGATTTCGCTGGACTTGCAGCCTCATTCAGTATAATCAAACCGTACCACTTTCTGGCTTCATAAAGCCAGTATAGCCATATCTGTCAATTCATTTTCAGAGCTAGAGCAGAATTTCTCTCTTGTGACACCTATGTGCGGTATGCCATATCTGTCCAGGTAAATAGTCCCTGTTGGCTTTTGCCATAATCTGTTTTATCCGGAGTTGTTCAATATCAGCGATTTTTTCCTATAAAGTTCGATAGTAAGCGCAAATACGGCCAGCAATCAAGATGCTACGGCTCGGTAACCTCGTGAAACGCCAATTGCGGACCCGCATGCTTAATGTTGGGGGTCTGGGGAAGAAAAGCCCTCGGTTACCCGATATGGCTACAACGGCCATTACAGCCCTCTGAGGCTAAGCTGCATGACCAACACCACCTGCATCCAAGACTTCGTGCACCCTATCAAGGTAACCACCAATAACCGGGTGTTTCGCTGCCTCCTTTTTCAGTGGTGTCTCCAGAGGAACGTGGAGGATGTTGAATAAAAATGCGTAGAGCGTCGCATCGAAAGAGGTAAGTCGAGTACCCGCCGCATAACGACGCTGATTGAGCTGGCAAGCGATGGCAGTAAGATCAGCAGTTCCCGCTTCGTATACCTCTTCCTGCTGATAGCGCCCGTATCCTTGGCCTATGAGACTCTTTCTTATGCCATGGCGCGCAATTGCCGACACCAGGCTCCGCGCCCCCATCGGAAGGGAGCCGAAGAATACTTGCCTGACCTTTGGCCAGTACCGGTCATCGAGCCAGCGAGAGTAAACAATGGCAAAATACAGGCTCTCTTCACAAACCCGCCGCAGCAAATGGCCCATAGCCCTTTCTTCTTCGGATAATTGTGCATCCAATCGATCGCCGTACATTGCCTTCAGGTACTCGATGATCTTTCCGCTGTCAGGAACGGACCTCGATTGGTCGATAATATAAGGTAGCTTTCCGCGTGGCCCTTTGAAAGGCATGGTGCTCCGCGCCTCATACGGAATACCTGCGAGCTGGCAGTAGATTTCAACTTTAAGGCAGAAAGGGCTGAGGTTCATCCCCCACGCTGGCGCAAACTGATAGAGCTCGATCACAACACCCCCTATCCCAGTAAAAAAGAAGCACAACCTGATGATCACCAGTTTACCCGGTGCATTAAGTCCTTATTGAAGTATGCAACAAGAGCCAAAAGCCGACTTGATTCCTTATGGTTAGCCGCACGCTGTATTTAGTTGCCAGAGCCATCGTTGCGCTTTTGCCAAGGCCAGCGACCTGTAAGCTCAAGATCCAAAGTGAAACTGAGGAACGTCCGTATCAAAACAACCAGTGCCAATACGCCAACCGATTCAAATGTGAGCTCCACGGCCACTGTATGAATGATATCTGCAGCTACGAGAAACTCTAAACCAAGCAAAATTCCGTGGCCAAGCATTTGGCGGACTTTTTTGAAAACCTCCTCTTTCGCATGCCCTTTGATGAGAAGCGCGGCGCCCGTGATTAACGATACAGCTGCGAATAGAATGATTACCGCCAATCCGAGAAGTTCGATTCCTGCCGCGCACCACTCCGCAATTGGTCTCACAAATTCGTTCATGGGAGTAACCTTACTTTAATCTCGACAACGTGAGAATCTACGGCTTGACCGCAGAATGTTTTTGTTGGAATTGACATTGGAGCGCCCGAATTCTCTTAAAACAGCCATTTTTGCTCCAAAATCAATATTGTGGTCTAGTAATATCAGCATGTTACGCAGAAACAAAGTCGCCATTACGTTATCAAATCAGCTGGTTAGCGTGGTCCGCCCCCGACCCCAGACCACATAACGCATGACATAATGCGTTAATATTTTCTTTTCAGGGCGAATTCACTGGCACGCGTTGTTTGCGGGTCCAGTGGAATGGCTGGTTCTCTGAAATTTTAATGTGAATGTAGTATTTTACCAGGTATTGGCTTAACGGTTTTCCAAGAACTTGATGAATGTTCTGCTTGCCACAAATCAAAATTTTTTTGCAGATTCAACCATAGATCAGGAGTTGTCTCAAAAGCCCTTGAAAGCCTTAAAGCCATTTCTGGTGTAATAGAACCTCTCTCATTTATTATCTTTGAGAGAGTTTTCCTGGATATACCTAATGTTGACGCCATGTCCTTTATGCTAATAGATAAGGGCAACAGATAGTCTTCTTTTATTATTTGACCAGGATGGGTTGGTTGTCGTTTCATTTTCCGCATATTTACCTCTCAATGATAATCAGCATAATCAACGATGTATGCATCACCATCTGTGAACTCAAAAAATACTCTCCAGTTCCCAGAAACTCTAACTGAATATTGACCCTCTTTGTCTCCCTTTAACTGGTGCAAGAAGGAGCCTGGGTAATTCATATCTTTTATTTCATTTGAAGCATTAAGCCGATCGAGCAACCTTTCCAGCCTATTTGAATGTTCTGGCTTAATACCTCGTTTGTTGCCAGTATAGAAGAATTGTTCCAGACCTTTATGCTTAAATGTCTTGATCATGATGGCATCATCGTAACCCATGAGGTTACGATAGTCAATAAGACTATTTTCTACACAGCGAACGCTTAAATCAGCGGCGCGGCTTTTTGCGTCCGCTGTATTTATTGGTTATATGTTTGTATTACTTTTTGTTTCTATGGAGTTAAGGGCTTTTTGCAACAGCATATTAAATTCTTCTGGCTTTTCCAGCATTGGAAAGTGACCTGTTTCTTCAATATAAAAAAGTTGATAGTTTTTTATATGCTTTTTGTTTTCTTCAGGTGCTGTCGGCCATAATCTTGCATTTATGGAGACCACAGGAATAGTGATATCTTTAAATACAATGGCAGCCTCTCCGTTTACATACTGACCTAGATAGTTGCGAAAGGCACTTAAAGCAACTTCCTTTGGGGCAGAAGACATATCTTCCTTTACCCAATTCATCAATTGTTGATCAGTGCCTTTCGGAAACATTGGTGCAACAAAATTCTGTGCGGCACTTTTAAAATCAGCTTCAAAGGGCTTTACCATTTCATCAATTACATTTTGAGGGGTGCGCTCCGCAACATTTTGTAAGGTATCAATTCCTACAATCCCAACTACTTTTTGTGGCATTAATCTGGCCGCTTCTGCAATCACACCGCCTCCCATTGAATGACCGATCAAAATAGCTCTATTAATATTTTCTTTATCAATAATTGCTTTCACATCGTTGGCGAAAGACAACATTGAAAACTCATATCTATCTAGTGAAGAATGTCCATGACCAGCCAAATCAACTGTGATCACTTGATACTCTTTTGCGAATACAGGAATTTGTTTCTGCCAGTAACGTCCGTCACAACTCCAGCCGTGAATAAAAATCAGCGCGGTTTTTCCTTTGCCGACCACATCATAAGCGATACGTTCTGAGTCAAAAGACAATGCGACATCATGCCTGAGAGAAAGCTGGTTGCTCGCACATCCTGATAATAGGAGGAAAGGTATTAATATAAATAATATCTGTTTTTTCATGTTTGTTCCTTTTATTTCATATAATGGCAGAGTTGACGGCCCTTGTTGCTTTGATAATGGATGCTTGCATCCGATTATCGAAGTAATAAGGGTTGTCAAACGTTTGGTTTGCGTAGCGTAGCGGAGCAGACCGGACGTTTGACTCCGTCAACTCTGCCATTTGCGCAGCGCAGCTGCGCAAACCATTGATTAACAGATCTATTTAACTTGATAACTTGCCATATTTGTAAATATCAAGTAATTTGTGTCCTAACAAAATACCCCAGGGAGAGGCTAGGTGTCAAGCGAGAATGACAATAGATTACTGGACCAGGTCAGGGACGTAATGCGCTTAAAACATTACTCTATCCATACTGAGCGGGCCTATTGTGATTGGATCAAGAGATATGTGCTCTTTCACGGGATGACTTCGCGTGAGGATCTGGCGGACGGAGAGAACAAGATTGAACAATTCTTAACCCATCTTGCTATAGAGAAAAACATAGCCCCCGCCACCCAGAATCAGGCAGTGAATGCTCTGGTTTTCCTGTATAAAAAGGTGTTGAAAACCTCTCTTGACCAGGAAATCAATGCCGTCAGGGCCTCTAAAAAGATCAACATTCCGGTTGTTTTGGTTCGCGAAGAGGTCAGGGGAATACTGGATATTATGGAGGGCACCCCACAGCTGATAGTGAAGATATTATATGGCTGCGGGCTCCGGGTCACGGAGGCTGTAAGACTGCGGGTCCAGGACATTGATTATGAAAGAAAGCAACTCTCTGTTCGTTCCGGCAAGGGAGCAAAAGACAGGTTCACTACCTTTCCAGACTCCATCATTCCCCTTTTGGAAAATCATCTGGCAAAGGTCAAGATGGTGCATCAGAGCGATCTTGAGAAGGGGTACGGCAGTGTGTATCTGCCATATGCACTTGCCCGCAAGTATCCTCATGCCGACAAGGAATTTAACTGGCAGTATGTTTTTCCCTCCAGAAAGCTCTCTCTGGACCCGCGAAGCGGTGTGTCAAGGAGGCATCACATTGATCCCAGTGTCGTCAATAAGGCAATTAAAGCGGCAGCCGCTAGGCTGAATATACGCAAGAAAATTTCAGCACATACCTTTCGTCACAGTTTCGCAACCCACCTTCTGGAGCGGGGCACTGACATTCGTACCATCCAGGCATTGCTCGGCCACAAAAATCTTTCAACAACAATGATTTATACCCATGTTGTCCAGCGAGGCGGTCATGGCGTAGCTAGTCCACTCGACGATCTATGAACTCCAACATACCTGCCAGATAGTTTTATCGAGCTTTTTCAGCCTCTGCTCAAGAACCTTATGCTGTCAGGTAATTGGGCCCTGTACGGTTTTTTCATACCACGTCCTATCATACTGCTTGCAGCCTTGGGTCTCGGCGTTGATTTCTTCTTAAAATCAGGGCCAGAGGCCGTGGCAGGGTAAAGCGGCACAGTAGCCAAACGATAGCTGAGGTTGCCTGGCGTATTTCGGCAGCGTACCTGGAGAGGACAGCCGGGTAAGGCGGCTGTGGTGGATCAGCCGAATCTGCCGGTAATGTAGTCTTCGGTCAGCTTATGCCGGGGATTGGTGAATATCCGCTCGGTGGATCCCACCTCGATGAGATCGCCCAGATGAAAGTAGGCGGTACGCTGGGAAACGCGCGAAGCCTGCTGCATGGCATGGGTGACGATGACGATGGAGAACTGCTGGCGCAGTTCGGCAATCAGTTCCTCGACCTTGGCCGTGGCGATCGGGTCGAGCGCCGAGCAGGGCTCGTCCATGAGAATGACCTCGGGGCCGACGGCGATGGCGCGGGCGATGCACAACCGCTGCTGCTGGCCGCCGGAGAGGCCGGTACCGGGCTGGCTCAGCCTGTCCTTGACCTCTGCCCAGAGGCCGGCACGTTTGAGTGAATCTTCGACAACCTCGTCAAGATCCGCCTTGTTGTCGGTGAGACCGTGAATCCTCGGGCCGTAGGCGACATTGTCGAATATTGATTTGGGAAAAGGATTGGGTTTCTGGAAGACCATGCCGACCCTGGCGCGCAATGGCACGACATCGACGGATTTGTCGTAGATGTTCAAGCCGTCGAGCTCGATGCTGCCTTCCACCCGGCAGCTGGGAACGGTATCGTTCATGCGGTTGAGGCAGCGTAGGAAGGTGGACTTGCCGCAGCCCGAGGGACCGATCATCGCCAGCACCTCGTTGCAGCCGACATCGATGCTGACCTCGTTGATGGCCAGCTTGTTGTCGTAGTACACCGAGACATCCCTGCAGGTCATGCGGGGGGAATCGACATAGGGCTCTCCGACGGTGGCGCGGCTTTCCCGCGCATCGTCAGCAACCTGTTCCTCTTCTCTTTCCGTGGTGAAATACGAGGATACCGGTTGGGCTTCTCTGTTTGTTGGTACGGCTTGCATAAACTCTATCCATTGTTGTTACATTCGGCCTGTGGCCGGTGGGAAGGAGGAACGCCCCCTGTAGAGAAGGCGGCGTCCTCCCGTTACTCTGCATACCGGGATGAAGAGTGTTGTGCTGTGCTGCTATTTACGGCATATCCATGGTCTTGAGTTCTGCGACGCTATCGGCGAACTGTTGACGCTCCTTATCGGGCATGGGGATCATGCCTTTGTCGGTGAGATAGCCTTCAGCTCCCCAGGCCTTCTCCGAGGTGAACTCGTCCAGGTAGTTCTTCATGCCGGGAATAACGTCGACATGGGCTTTCTTGACATAGAAGAACAGCGGACGGGAAACCGGGTAGTTGCCTTCGGCGATATTATCGAAGGTGGGCGCCTCGCCGTCAACCAGCGAACCCTGGATGACATCGGTGTTCTGGTCGAGAAAGGAGAAGCCGAAGATGCCCAGGGCATCCTTATTGGCCTGAAGCTTCTGGACGATGAGGTTGTCGTTTTCGCCGGCCTCGATGTAGGCACCGTCTTCCCGCAGGGTATGAGCGATGTTTTTAAAGGCCTTTTTGTCTTCTTTACGCAGGGCGGCAAGACTGTCGATCTTTTTGGCGCCGCCTTCCATGGCCAGCTCGACGAAAGCATCGCGGGTGCCGGAGGTGGGAGGAGGACCGAGAACCTCGATTTTGGTTGCCGGCAAGGAAGTGTTGACATCTTTCCAGGTCATGTAGGGGTTGTCGATCATTTTTGCGGGATCCTGGGGATCTGGAACCTGCTTGGCCAGGGCCAGGAAGATGTCCTTGCGGCTCAGTTCCATCTGTTGTGTTTCCTTGGAGTTGGCGAGGACGATGCCGTCGTAGCCGATTTTGACCTCAACGATGTCCCCTACACCGTTTTCAGCACATTTTTTCAGCTCGGAACTTTTTACCGCCCTGGAGGCATTGGTGATGTCGGGATGGGAAACGCCGATGCCGGCGCAGAAGAGCTTGAAGCCGCCGCCCGAGCCGGTGGATTCAATTTTCGGGGTTTTGAACTCCGTCGATTTGCCGAACTGCTCGGCGACGACGGTGGCGAAGGGGTAGACAGTGGACGAACCGACGATTGAGATATAATCGCGGGCGGCCATGGCACTGTGTGCTCCCAGCAGGGAGAGTGAAACAGCTCCTGCAATGACAAGACTTCGTACTTTCATTGTGTTTCTCCTTGGTGTTTTGAGGTGTTTTTCTCGTATGTACAAAAAGGGGGTTGTTCCCCTGGTAACTACCATTTGATTTCGAATTTTTTCCGCATGATGACGGCGGTGGCATTCATCAGTATCAGAAAGGCGAGCAAGACCATGATTGCCGCTGAGGTCCTCTCCGTGAAGGCCCTTTCGGGGCTGTCCGACCAGAGAAAAATCTGTACCGGCAGGGCGGTGGCCGGATCGGTAACGCCTGCTGGGATATCGACGATAAAGGCCACCA
>CAKZOA010000308.1 GCA_937132035.1 uncultured Desulfobulbaceae bacterium
AGACGCCGACAGACACCTTCGAGAGCAGCCATTGATCCGTGTCGGATCATGAAGCCTTCGGGCTTGCGGAGTTTTCATCTGCCAGCACCTCTCTGAGCTTTCTCCCAAGTTTCTCCAGATCAAAAGGCTTCTGCAGAAAGTGGATGCCTTCGTCCAAAACCCCTCGATGGGCGATAACATTGTCGGTATACCCCGACATATACAGGACCTGCAGGTCTGGATGATTCAGGCGCATTTTGCGGTACAGTTCGCTCCCGTTCATTCCCGGCATGACCACATCGGTAAAGAGCAGATGGATCGTTCCCTCATGCTCGGCGGCGACGGCAAGAGCCTCGGTGCCGTTTCGGGCTTCGATAACTGTGTAGCCAAGTTTGTCGAGGTAGATCCTGGCAAGATGTCGAACCTGCGGGGCGTCTTCGGCCAGAAGGATCGTTTCGGTCCCCTGCAGATTGGTAGCCTTTTTAGCTATTTCTTCGATCTCGGCATTCTTGTTTGCGACAGGCAGGTATATCTTGAATGTGGTGCCGCGACCCGGCTCGCTGTATACCCATATATTGCCGCCATGCTGCTTCACTATACCGTAAACCGTTGCCAGGCCGAGGCCGGTTCCATACTCGCCCTTGGTGGAAAAGAACGGCTCGAAAATATTTCTCGCCGTCTCTTTATCCATGCCGCAGCCGGTATCGGAAATCGCTATCATGATGAATTCCCCGGCGACGGCTCCCTGGTGGGTAGAGGCGTAGGATTTATCGAGCGTAACCAGGCTCGTTTCGATTGTCAGCTTTCCTCCGTTTGGCATGGCATCGCTGGCATTGATGACAAGGTTCATCAGAACCTGCTGGATTTGTCCCCTGTCACCGAACACGGCGGGCATTTCCGGTTTCAGAAAATACTCGATGACAACGTCCGCGGGGATTGTTCTTCTGAGCATATCGTGGAGGGACTGGATCGTGATGCTCAGGTCAACCGGTTTGAAGTGAAGAATCTGCCTCCTGGAGAACGCCAGCAGCTGCTGAACCAGGTCGCGGGCCCGTATCCCGGCGTTGTATATCTGGTTTACGGCCTCCTGGGATTGGCTCTCGGGGGGCATCTCATCAAGCAGTATTTGGCTGTACCCCAGTACCGGAGTGAGCAGATTATTCAGGTCATGGGCGACGCCGCCGGCGAGACGGCCTATTGATTCCAGCTTTTGCATCTGCTCCAGCTGTTTCTGCAGGCGTCTGCTTTCCGTTATGTCCTGAACCGTGCTTATCATCAAATTTTGTTCATAGAGCGGAAAATTGTCAGCTTCTATGATCTTCTTTTTACCGTCCTCGGTGGTGGCCTCAATGTTTGCCCACGACATCCTTTTTGAATCGCCAGATGCAATATCTTCCATAACTCTTGTCTTTAGCTTTTGCCGGTAGGCCTCATCCGGGTAGACATTGAGGAAAAATTGCTCGACATCGGTCAGCTTTTCTCTCGGCCAGCCGTATATATCCGAGAACCTGTTGTTCATGTACACCGTCGTTCCGTCATCAATATGGTGGACAGCAAGTCCTATCGGCAGGTTGTCGAGAATTGTACTGATGAATTGATTGCGCTTCCTCAGTATCCGCTCTGCTCGCTTCCGGTCGCTGATGTCCCTGACATTCGCTACTATCCCTTGTAAAACCGGATCCTGAAGAAAGCTTCTGGCCACGGCTTCGCAATCGACCCAGGTCCCGTTTTTATGGAGATGACGGTATCGCACCGTCGTGGTTTCCAGTTTACCGTTTTTCAGGAGTTCCATCGTGTTGAGAATTTGGGGGAGGTCGTCAGTATGGACAATATCATTGACCTGTTTTCCTGTAAGCTCTTCTTTTGAGTAGCCAAACAGGAACTCTGCACCATGGCTTACATATTTCTGGTGGCCATCCGAATCAATTATAACCAGACAGTCCGATGAATTTTCGACAAGAAATTTAAAGCGCCTCTCGCTCCCGCGAAGTGCTTTGACAGAGGTGTTTATTTTAGTCTTCTGGCGGGCAACCAGGGCATAGAGCAACAGCGAGGTAATGGAGATAAAGAAAAGCCCCTTGATTATCGAGAAGAGCTGAATATCTTCAATTGCAGGAAAATACCGATAGAGAAGCGTGTCTGAGAAGATGATCCATAGAGATCCGAACAGTGCGTAGGTAAGAACTATTCTCCATACATCGCTGGATTTGAACATGTCAAGGCACCGGAAAAGAGTTGGGCAGCTAAATATCTCGGAAGTGACATCAGCAAAGATGTTGCTTTATCCTGGGTTGTCTCGCTTCCAAAGGCATCAGTATCACATAGAGTGGTAGTGGTATCAGAAAGAGGCGTGGAGGTAAAGAAGAATGTCCTGACACGTCCATTTATCTCTACAAAAGTACCTGCCCCCTGTATGCTGGGTGGATGTCACTGGCAACCAACAGTGGCTCCTGTCCGTTCAGGCTGCTGGACACCCGAGAAAAGACCTCTCCCGACCCTTCCTTCGAAGTTCCAGCTGATGCGAATGATTGGTGTATTTCTGGTAGTCACCCCTTTTGACCCGGCACCACCGGGTGGAATGCTGATTATCGAGAAAGCTCATATCCCCAATCCCTGGGTGAGTAAGTATGGTCAAGGCTCGTTTGCATAGTGAGAAAAAGCTCGCCTCTTGTTCCAGCTTTGGTACAAAGAAAAAAAGAAAGTCGTAGATGGAGCTGGAGGAATGCTGGGTAACCCTATGAGGCACTGATGGAAAAAGAAAACGGTACCATCACGGACTGGAATGAAGAGAAGGGTTTTGGTTTCATCGCCCCAAGTTCAGGCGACGGATCGCTGTTTTTTCATAGTAATGATTACAGTCGTCGCCATAAACGTCCTCTTAAGAACCTGAAAGTCGAATATTTCCTTTCATTTGATACCAAAAGTCGGATCTGCGCCGTTGATGTGATTCCTCTGAAGGGTCATAAAAATAACGGTAGGGCTCTGCAGCAGAAATTTCTCTCTTTAGCTCTGGTGAGTATCTTTTCTCTTTTTGTGTATTTCCTTTTCGTATCCAGGATGATCCCAATTGAGGTGGTTGCCTTTTACCTGGTCATGAGTGTGGTCGCTTTTCTGGTGTACGCACGGGATAAAAAAGCCGCCAGGCAGGGCATGTGGCGGATCTCTGAAAGCACACTGCACGTAGTATCAGTGCTGGGCGGTTGGCCTGGAGCCAGAATCGCCCAGAGTTTTTTGCGGCACAAATCAAAAAAAGTATCTTTTCGGATAATCTATTGGCTCACCGCAATAATAAATTGCTTTGCACTGTATTGGTTGATGGCCCCCGAGGGAAGCAAATGGCTGGGGAGTCTGAATATACATTTCTTCTAACCTCCGACACACTCCTATGGGGAATACCACGGTACCGATAGCGTCTGGCATGTATTCATCAATGGGTGACGGTCAGTTCCGAGTAGGGCCAACCACCCATTCCCTTTTCAAGTATGAGTAACTTGTCTTCGGCAACACCTTTTTGCCTGAGGTAATCATAGCTGCGTTTTGCTCCGCCTGCACCGCGTGGGCAGACAATTACCAGAGGCTCGTCCGTCTCCTTTTGCTTTTGAAAGGCGATATCGAGTTTTGCGGTGTCGCTTTCGCTCTTTGCGGGATAGGCATAGGTTGGCATGGAGCCTTTGATGTGGTGCTGGGAAAATTCATCCTCAACCTGGATATCAACAATGAGCATTTGGCCATTGTTCTCTATATTGCTCTGTAATGTCTCTGGTGAAATGTAGTTGTAGTCTGAGGCCGCGAAACTGCAGGTCGCTGCGAAAAGGATGGTGAGGACTGCTGATATAAATCTCATGTTTTTCTCCTGAAATAGTTATGCACTGGTTGGCAGTTGATCATCTGTTTCGATGGGAAGAGCTGGGTTTGGGGGGACAGCACCACTCCGGATGGGTGTCCTGTTGTGCACCCTGCACTCGACCACAATCGCAGACGCTGTGCCTCATTCATATCCGAACAACGCTCTGAAATCCAATTGGAAAACTCTATCATAACTGCTGGAGTCATTGAGCTAACCTTCTGTTGATTTACATTTGTTCATTTGCAGGAATGTGTTGGAGAATTGCTCTATTCTCTTCGAGTGTGTTTTTCTTCAAAAAAAAGATACTCCCCTTGAGGGAGTCGCCGTGTTTTTGTTACACCATGTGATATCAAGGCGTTGGTGCGGTGAATGCTTATCGGCAGTAATATGTTACATGTGCCTGACATGAAAACAGATCTGAGAAAAATGTGAAGGTTTTTATACTTTTGCTAAAGAAATGCTCAACAGGCTCCGATAAGCCCCGATATGTATTTTTTTTAAGAGAAAGGCGAGCTATTTCGCGCAACACAGGAGAGAGGAATGTTTGGAAAGATTAAAGATATGAAATTTACGACAATGATGTTCATTGTCATTTTGTTCATTTCATTGTTGACGATACTGATATTGTCAATCACCTCAATCCGCTCAAGCACCAAGGGGCTCTACACCCTGGGTGAAGAAGCCCTGAGCACAGTACATGAGACCATGATGAACTCACTCTCTGCTCTGAACGAGCAGGGCAAAGCGAAGCTCGAGAGTGACCTCCGCTATCTGAACTATGAGATTACGGCTGGTACCGCGGTTTACCTTCATGGCGTCAAAACCGCAAAAATCGGTGGATATGAAGTACCCGTTATGATGAAGGGCACCGATGAAATCTATGCTGATCACGATTACGTTGATAAAATAACGAAAGAAACCGGTGCCAAGTCGACAATTTTCCAGCTTGTCGATGACAAGCTGCTGCGAATATCCACTTCCGTTTTTAAGGAAAACGGGGAAAGAGCCGTCGGTACATACATTGACTCAAGCAGCCCGGTGTATCAGGCAATCGCTCGGGGGGAGGTTTTTCTCGGCAAGGCCTATGTTGTCAATGACTGGTACCTGACAGCCTATGCACCGCTCTACGACAATACAGACACACTGATCGGCGCCACCTTTGTCGGCAATCTGATGCTCAACGAGGACGTGCGCGAGCTCGTCAGCAGTACTAGAATGGGGAGTGGTTACTTCTACATATACAGCAATAGTGGAGATTTCCTCGTTCATCCGACCCTGAATGCAGAGACGAGCATCTATGAGTTGCCTGAAATAGGCCCCCTGTTCAAAAAGCACGAAGGTGGGCTTCTCGAGTATACATATAAGGGCGACAAAAAAATTGACCTCATTGAACGTTTCGAAGAGTGGGATGTCTGGGTCGGCCTGGACATGGATCGCAAGGAGATGATCGGCGGTCTTGATAGACAACTGATAACGCAGGCGGTGGTGGTCAGTATTATCGTCCTTGTCATCGGCCTGAGTCTGAATTATCTCTTGGTCAGGATCGTCAATGGGCGGGTCAAATCCATTGCCGATACTGCCGCGAAGGTAGGGGCAGGTGACTATCGGGTAACGTTTAATGTTACATCGAAAGATGCCCTGGGAGCTCTCTCAAATTCATTGAACGGTATGGTTGCCAGCTCCAGCGAAATGCTCAAGCAAATAAATACTTCGTCCGAAACCCTCGCCTCAGCGGCAACGGAATTGGCGGCAATATCAAACCAGCTTGTCAGTAATGCCGATGGTACCACCGAAGTGGCGGACCGTTCTGCTGGCAATGCCAGCGAGGTTTCGGCCAATATGGCCTCGGTTGCCGCCGCATCTGAGCAGTCGGCTACCAACCTGAGCATGATTGCCTCGGCAACGGAAGAAATGGGGACAACCATACAGGAGATTGCTGAAAACAGCTCCAGGGCAAGCACAACGACAACGGAAGCGGTGAGAAACACCGAGCAGTCCCAGGAAGCTGTTGAGGCTCTGGGAAAAGCCGCAGACTCAATTGGTAAGATCACAGAGACAATAACCGAAATTTCAGAGCAGACCAACCTGCTGGCACTGAACGCCACCATAGAAGCAGCGCGCGCAGGTGAAGCCGGCAAGGGGTTTGCTGTGGTTGCCAATGAAATCAAGGAACTGGCAAAACAGACCGCTGAAGCTACAGGCGATATCCGTCAGGCGATTGAAGGCATCCAGTCGCAAACCAAAACAACGATCACAGACATCGGTGGTATTTCAAGAGTTATTACTGAGGTGAATGAAATAGTTCAAGGAATTGTCACTGCAGTTGAAGAGCAGTCTATCACCACCAATGAAATCGTCCAGAACGTCAGCCAGGCCTCCACCGGCATAGCGGAAGTGAATGAAAATGTTGCCAGTGGGAGTCAAATGACCGCCCAGGTCTCGGAGGATGTCAGCCTGGTAAAAGAGAGATCCGTCGAGGTAAAGCACAGCAGTGAAAATGTGCAGACGGCAGCGGACGATCTTTCGAAGCTGGCCGAGAATCTTTCTGCTCTGGTAGAAAAATTCAAAGTATGACATTCTGAAAGCTCAGGGCCTTGCCTGCCTGATAAGGACGGAAGGGGGGCCTTGAGCTCAAGACGAGTCTGAAGCAGCTTATGAAAAAACTGGTCAAAAAGATTGCACAGCGTTTCGGCACCCAGCCGGACAAGGTAAAGCATGTTGCCGTCTCAGCCTTGCTGGTAGTAGTGATCTATTTCGGCTTAGTTTTTCTAAACGTCGATGCTGCTACTGCCATTCTGTTGGCACTGGGTATCTCTTTGCTTATCGGTTTGGGCAAGGAGGTGGCGGACAGGTTCACAGGAGGCGACAGCAGTGTTGCTGACATGACCGCCAATGTGGTCGGAGCTGTGCCCGTGGCGATCCTTATCTGGCTGTTCACCGTCCTGCTGAGGAAAATGTGAGTGCGTAATGGATACATTCCGGAACGGAGTACCCTCTCCGCTCTGCTTCGTGAAGACTTTTTAGACTACCTTGGTCCAGCCGGCCCGGGCGCCCGCCAGGGTATGCTCCGGGCCGGGACGGGCTGTTCTTCTCCCTGACTGAGCCTCTCCCGTGCCCGTTCGATGATAAGGTAGAGGCTGGGAACCAGGGCGAGGGTGATCACCGTGGCGAAGACGATCCCGAACCCCAGGGATATGGCCATGGGGATCATGAACCGCGCCTGCCTCGAGGTCTCGAAGATCATCGGCGCCAGGCCGCCGAAGGTGGTCAGGGTGGTCAGCATGACCGGACGGAAACGTCTGCGTGCAGCGGCTTCGATGGCTGCCTGGGGTACAAGGCCCTTGCGCCGTTGTTTGTTGGCATAATCCACCAGCACCAGACTGTCGTTGACGACTATACCTGAGAGGGCGACAATGCCCATCATGCTCATGATACTGAGGTTGTAGCCCATGATCAGGTGGCCAAGAACGGCGCCGACCATGCCGAAGGGGATGGCCACCATGACGATCACCGGCTGGATATAGCTGCGAAACGGTATTGCCAGGAGAAAATAGATGCCGAACAAAGTAAAAATGAATCCCTGCAGCAGGCTTTTCATGCTTTCCCGCCGATCCGATTCTCTCCCCTCGAAGCCATAGCTCAATCCGGGAAAGGTTTCGGCAAGCTGTGGCAGTACCGAAGTATTCAAGGTTGTCATGATGCGCGCGATATCGTCTATGGGCTCCACATTGGCGGTGACGGTTACCGTTCTCCGGCCATCGCGGCGGGTAATGCCTGTGTAGGCCCGATTTTTTTCCACCGTGGCGATATCCGTGAGCGGCACGAAGGTACCTGCTGGAGTGAGGATCAGCATCGATTCGAGGTTGTACTCGCTGATTCGCTGGTTTTCCGGCAGTCGAACCCGGAGAGTCACTTCGTTGGCGCCCCGCTGCTGCCTGAGGGCTATGGCGCCCTGGAAGGCATCGCGCACCTGTCTGCCTATACCGGCCGGAGAAAGGCCCAGGCTCTGGCCCCGCTCGTTGATGGTGAAGGTGTACTGCGGCTTGCCGGGGGTATAGCCGTCGTCGATGTCGCTAATACTGTCGAATTCCTCCAGCCTGTCGGCGAGCTTGGCGCTGGCCTGATCGAGAATGTCGATGTCCCGGTGGCTCAGCTCCAGGCTGAGTCCGGCTCCGCTGCCGGGACCACCGCGGTCCGACTCGAAAAGCGACGACTGCAGGCCGGCGATGGTGCCAACCTCCCGGCGCCACATTCGGGTTACTTCGCGGGTGCTCAGCGGCCTGACATCCGGCGGTGAGAGAAAGGCGCTTACTTCCACAGTGTTTTCAACGATAAGGGCGGCAACAGATTCCACCAGCTGACCTTCTTCATACCTGAGGCGAATGCGCTCGATGGCGGCGACGATGTGTTCACGCACGTTTTCGGCCTGCGCCTGCGGGCTGCCGTAGGGCAGGGTGGCGGTTACCACTGCCCGGTCCGACTCCACCCGCGGCATGAGGATGAAACTGATCCTGCCGCTGAACACATAGCCGCAGGTGACCAGCAGACAGGTAATGAGCACTGTCACCGTCAAATATCTGAAGTTGAGGAGTTGTGTCAGAGCGGGGCCATAAACTTGTTCGATAAACCAGTTCAACCTGGCGCCGAGTCGCTGCTGCCTGCTGCTGAGCCATCGATGCAGTGGGTTGGCGGGCCGAACCCTGCTGTGGGCCAGATGGGTCGGCAATATCAGCAGAGATTCAATCCAGGAGATGAGAAAAACGGTGATAACCACCAGGGGAATAACCCGCCAGACCTTGCCCATGACTCCCGGCACCATCATCAGCGGCAGAAAGGCGAGGATGTTGGTGAGGATGCTGAAGGTGATGGGCGTGGCGACATCCTTGGCGCCCTCGACGGCCGCCTTTGCCAGGCTGAGTCCGCGCTGGCGGTATTCATAGATGTTTTCACCGGCGATGATGGCATCATCAACGACGATGCCCAGAGCAATGAGGAAGGCGAACAGCGATATCATGTTGATGGAGACGCCCAGCATCGGCAGAAAGAGCAGACCGCCGAGGAAACTGATGGGAATGCCCATGGTTACCCAGAAAGCGAGCTTCAGCTCGAGGAAGAGACCGAGCAGGATCAGTACCAGGGTAAGGCCGATAAAGGCGTTCTTGAGTAGAAGTTCGAGTCGCTGCTTGTAGATCTCCGACCTGTCGCCGGTTATTTTCCAGTGTATGCCGGGAGGCAGATCGGGGCCGATATCCTGCATTGCTTTGCCTGCCGATTCGGAGACACCTATGGGCGTCTGTTTGCCGACTCGGTAGACGAGCAGGGCCATGGAGCGCTGCTGTTCATAGGTACCCTGCCGTGTCGAATCTTCGAAGCCTTCGCTGACTGTGGCAATATCTTCGAGATACACGGTGGTGCCGCTGCTTGTGGTTATGACCGGCAAGCGGCTGAATTCGTCGGCCCAGTCCTTGCGGTTGTCGATACGCAGGAGAATTTCGCCGCTGGCGGTCTCCAGTTTGCCGCCGGGGATTTCCACTGCCGAATTGCCGATACCCTGGGCCACCTCGGAGAGCGTCAGGCCGTACATGCGCAGTTTTTCGAGGGGAATTTCCACCTTGATCTCGTAATCGCGGCCACCGCGGAGCTCCACCTGGGTGATGCCCTTGGCCTGCATGAGTCTGTCTTTTACCTGCTCGGTGACTTCCCGGAGTGATTTTTCCGATACCTCGCCAAAAAGGTTGACCTGCAGTACCTGGCGTTTGTGCGAGGCCGCAGAGATAACAGGGTCTTCGGCATCTTCGGGAAAGGTGGTGATCCGGTCGACCTCCTGCTTAATCTCCTGCAGTACCTCCTGCAGGACGGCGCCTTCTTCGAGTTCGGCAACGATTCTGCCACTGCCTTCGGAGGCGGTGGAGGAGATCTCTTCGATGTTGTCGATGCCTTCTATGGCGTCCTCGACTGCCAGGATAATGCCCTGCTCTACATCGGCGGGGCTCGAGCCGGGATAGGCAACCTGGATGGTTATAATGTCGAGCTCGAATTCGGGGAAGACCTCCTGCTTGATCTTGGTCGACATGAAGATGCCGCCGATGATGAAAAAGAGCATCAGCAGGTTGGGGGTGACCCGGTTGTGTACCATCCAGGCGAGCGGGCCGCGTCTTTCGATGTGCGCATCAGTTGACATGTTTCACACTCGTGCTGTCGGTATCTTCCTGGGCGGTAACCTGCCGCTGGGGGCTGCTTTCTTCGCTTGTTCTGAGCGGCGTTCCCATAACAGGCGAAGAAAGGGCGGTGACCACGAGACGCTCTCCCTCATCAATGCCGCCGGTGACGATCACCTGCTCGTGGCCGCGGTAGGCCACTTCCACCGGTCGAATATCGAGTTTTCCCTGATCATCCATCAGCCAGACGGTGCTGCCGTCGCGGAGATTGCCGCGCGCTATGGTGTAGCCGGAGTCGATGGTGATGCCGTGAATTTCGGCGCGCACATAGGAGCCGAGCAGAAGCTTTGGCTTCTCTTTGTTTCCCTCGTTCAGGCAGAGCGGATCCTCCACCCTGACAAGCAGCTGGGCCATGCGTCCCTGCTCTTCGAGACCGGAGACGAGGCGGACGATCTCGCCTAAGCGCGTCCGATCGGCGGTGACACTGCCCTGAGGATAGATTGTCACCGTGGCGCCGCTTTCGCCGCTGCGCTGGGGGATATCGAGCCATTGCAGCTGCTCCACCGGCAGTGTCAGCTTCAGCCAGAAGGAATCGGTGCCGACGATTGTGGCCAGCGTGGTTGCCTCGCCAACTTTGGCGCCGATGTCAACCGTCTTGTGGGTCAGTACCCCGTTGAATGGGGCCGTGCTGGTGGTTCGCTCGAGGTCGAGCCGGGCCTGGGCCAGCCGGGCCAGGGCGTCGTCGCGGGCGGCCTGGAGCCGAGCGAGCTGCGGCCTGCGAAGAATAAGCTCTTCATCATCACTGCTGACCTCTTCTCCCAGCAGGGAGAGTTCCCGTTCGGCGATACGCTGGTTGCCCATTTCCAGTGCCAGTTCGCTTTCGGCTTTGGCCACATCGGTTTCGATCTGTTTGAGGGCAAGTTCGTAGTCTTTACCGTCGATAAAGAGCATCTCCTCTCCTGCCTGGAAAAAACCACCGAGCTGGAATTCGCTCGAAGTGGCGGTGATGAGACCGTTTACCTGGGGGAGCAGGGCCACTTCCCGGGCGGGGATAATCTCGCCCATGGCATTGAGCAGGGTCTGCTGCGGTCCGACCTGCAGGCTGCGTACCTCCACCAGGGTCGCCGAAGGTTTTCGCTGGGCCGGCCTGGCCTGGGGTCCGGTGTTGAGTAGATAGACAGTGATGAGGATACCGCACAGCAGGGCCGTGCCGGGGAGTACTATATGCATAATAAACCGTGAAAAACGGCTGGAGGCGCGAGTCGTTGCTCCTCCCGTTTGTGGATGTTCGATCTGTGGGTCCATGAGATTATTCCCGGAGGTGAGCGAGTGAGTTGGGAAGCGGTGGCTGGTCTGTGCGGATTACAACTGGAGCCTTACCGCCAAGCGCCCTGTAGAGGTCGATCCGGTAGCCGATGAGCCGCCTCTTTTCTGTAATTATGTTCTGCTGCAGCGACTGTTGCGACAACAGGGCATCGAGGATACGCTGGTAGTCGGTGGTTCCCTTTTTGTAGCGATCTTTCAGGCGTTCCACCGAACTGGTAGCCAGTTTGAGCTGTATCTGCAGGCTGTCAAGAAACAGTCGCTGCTCTTTTTCCTGGACCAGGGCATCTTCAACTTCGCCGACGGCGGTCAACAGGGATTGCCCGTAGGCATGGAACCGTTCCCTGGCGAAGGCTTTGGTCCGCATCGCTTCGGCCTGCCGTAAACCGCCGTCGAACAGCGGTGCAAGTATATTGGCGGCAAGAGAGGACAGCCAGTTGTCGAACAGGTCGTGGGTGCTGGCACCGGAGGTGGAAAGGCCGGCGGACAGGCTCAGCTGCGGGTACTGATCGGCGACAGCGGCGGCAACCCGTCGGTCTGCAGCCAAAAGAGCGAGGTACTGGCTGCGGATATCGGGGCGGTTTGCGAGAAGGTCGGCGGGAACTCCCGTGGCTGGAAGCGACGGCAGCGCTATAAGATCCGGCTTGGCCGGTAAGATGAAGGTGCCGGGAGCGGTCCCTGCCAGTATCGACAGCTGATGTTCGAGCACCTTGCTGGTTGCGCGCTGACGGGCCAGTTCGCCGTTTTTCGATTCGATCAGCTGCTTCTGCTGGAGCAGATCGGCAATGCCTATTTGCCCGGCATTGAAGCGAAGACGCACAAGTTCGAGTGCCGTCCGGTTGACCTCCTGCTGCTGTTTGAGCACGGCCTCCTGGGCATAGCTTTCGGCCAGCTGATACCAGAGGTTTGCCACCTGAGCGGCCAACGACAGGCTTGCCGCCTGGAGATCC
>CAKZOA010000309.1 GCA_937132035.1 uncultured Desulfobulbaceae bacterium
GAACCGCAGTGCAAGGACCGGGGCAACCTACAGTATCCGCCCAACACTGTCAACGACATTTTTGCCGGGAAAAATGCTTTTTCCGGTGTTTTCGGAAGGAGAAGGGGTGATTCCCTATCTATATGGGCGAGAGTCTGATCAAACTTGTCGTGTTTGAAAAATGAAACCTGATTACCCCTGAAACTCAGCCTAGCCAATAATAAGATGGCAGGGGCTCTTTTCACGGGCGTCTGCAGCCTGGACGGCTGCAGACGAGTCCCCGGGGATGGGGTCATGGCGTTCGGGAAACGAGTATCCCTGTCTCAGACCGAGTTGCTGAGAATAAGGGGTAGACAAAAGATGAAATGCTGCTGGCATTGTGTTTTACAATGAATGTTCTCGCTTCCGTTACGAGTGTCAGGTATCCTTGGGTCGACACTAGTCATTTTTATCAATATTTAATGCTCCAGAGGATAAGAAATATGGGTCTCCAAGCTCTGTTACTGTGTGCAGGAATAGTCGTTGGTATCGGTGCATCGTTTACCGGCCTTGGCGGTGGTTTTCTGATGATTCCCATTCTGCTGTTTCTTGGCTACAGCGCCCAGAAAGCGGTCGGCACTTCGTTTATGGCAATTCTGGTGATATCGATATCCGCACTTGTCGTCCACAATAAATTCGCCAATGTCGACTACAAAGCGGGTCTGCTTCTCGGTGTAGGCGGAGTCGTCGGCGCCCAGATAGGAGCCAGGCTGGTCCAGAACGTTTCATTGGACAGCTTCAAGAAATTATTTGCTGCAGTCCTTATTGGCCTTGCAGCATATCTGATATGGCAAAAATAGCCGGCAGGCACTGATGTGCCTGCCGGTGGCCTACAGCTTCTAGGAGTTTTTGCGATCGCGGATGAAATCCTTGGTCAAGGTGGGGTGTTCCTTGAGGACGGTGTCAATTTCCGGGGGCAGTGACTGGCTGAGGAAGTCATCTATTTCTGCATAGGTCATATCTTCGGCAAGGGCCTCATCGACAAGATCGGTGAATTGCTTGCGAGACTGTTGTCTTTCTATATAGGCAAAAATGCGTGGTTCCTCTTCCGGCTGTTGTGAAGGTTTTTCGGCCGACTGTATCTCGGGGCGCAAAGCGTCTATTTCGGAGGTTAAGGCCTCAATTTTCTCCAGTGCTTCCTGCAGCTGCTTTTTCTGCTGGCCCATGGCCGTTTCATTCTGTTGCAGGGTGCTGCTCATCTCGTCCAGTCTCGACTGACACTCGGCGAGACTGGCTGCAAGTTCTTCCTGTCTGACGCTAAGTTTCAAAGTGGTGGTTGATACCTCCTCGACCGGCATCTCACTGATGGTCGTTTCAAGTTCAGAAACCGCGGCAGAGATGTTCTTGTTCTGCTCTTTGAGATGCGTAAGTGAGGTGTCGATTTTGCTTATTTCCTCGGACAACCGTCGATCGGTGTCCTCTGTCGGGTAACTGGTTTTGGTTTTTTCGGAGACATGGACGGTGGGCGAGGACACGGTTGTGTGGGGTGTTGAAGAAGAATTTTTCGACTTGCTCCGCGCCATTCGTTTCTGAAGAGACTCCGACCATGAAGAGCCATACTCTTTGAGATAGGCCAGAAGTTTGTGGTAGCTGTCTCCTGCAGCTTGAGGGGAATACAGCGCAATTGCTGCCAGGTAAATGCCGACAAGCAAGGCGATGGAGATGACCACAGCGAGGATAAGAGCAACAACGAAGAGTATGGTCAGAAAAATTCCTTTGAACATGGAGGTAATGCCGCCGGATATGCTGTCTGCACTGGAGCCGGCTACAAAACCGATGAGAAGAAAGACGGCGAGCAGAACAAGTGCCGATTGCACCAGCGGTTTTTGCAGATCATCACGTTTCATGTACTCCCTCCTATTGGGTCATGGGGTTATCTGGGATAAAAATATGCATATTTATCGACATTATCGGATCACATCTCTTCTTTTCAGTGAACCTTGAAAAAAGTGGAGTGTCAAGTCGGATGGTAATTTAAGTTTCCCACGCTCACATCCGGATATTGCGCAGGGCCTTTATTCTCAGCAATACAGGCGGATGGCTGTAGTGCAGGAAGACATTGAGAGGATGCGGTGTCAGATTGGAGAGATTCTCCCGGCTGAGAATCTTCAAGCCGTCGATAAGATCCTCTGGTGATTTTGTGGTCGTGGCTGCATACCTGTCAGCCTGGTATTCGTGTTTTCTCGAAAAGTGGTTGAAGAGAATGGAGAGCAGCAGGCTCACCGGAGTATAAAGAAAACCAAAGAAGACCAGGCTGGCATAGATCGAGAGGTGTGTCATCGAGAAAGCCTCGAAGAGGTTTTCATTATTGATGATGCGAGAGAGAAGAAAAAAAAGTATACCCGTCTGCAAAAAAGAGGCGAAGAGCATTTTCAGTAAATGTTTATACTTGTAGTGTCCCATTTCATGGGCGAGAACACCGAGTGTCTGCCTGTTTCCGAGTTTCTCAAGGAGTGTGTCGAAAAAGACGATTTTCTTAAATTTGCCAAAACCTGTGAAAAAAGCGTTCAGCTTACTCGATCTTTTTGAACCATCCATGACATAGACGCCTTTGATGCGAAAGTTCTCCTTTTTGGTGTATGCGAGAATAGCATCTTTAAGCTCTCCCTCTTCAAGTGGCGTGAATTTATTGAAAAGTGGCATGATGATCACTGGAGCAAGGAATTGGAGGAGAAGGGTAATGGCAAAGACTCCTATCCAGCAATAGAACCAGGCGAGATCGCCTGCCGCCTGAAAAAACCAGAGCACCAGGGCCAGAAGAGGCCCGCCGAGGCATACAGTAAGGAGCGCAGCTTTAAGAAGATCGAGGAAGAAGGTTTTTACGGAAGTGCGGTTAAAACCGTATTTTTCTTCGAGGACGAAGGTCGAATAGAGGGTAAAAGGCAGTCCCAACAGGAGCATCAGTACAAGGAGAACGCCGGTGAAAATGAGTCCGGTTGGTATGGGTGCGAGGTTGAAGGAGCGGGCGAAGAGATCGACACCATTAAAGCCCCCGATCAGCAGAAAAATTACGGTTACTCCGGTGGTGAAACTGTTCTGGAGAAGCGAAAACCGTGTGTTTTCTTGAGTGTAACGCTGAGATTTTTCGTAGCGCTGCTGGTCGTAGATTCCTGTAAATTCGGAAGGGATATCAGGAGAGAGGGCCCTGAGATTAAGTATTGCCACTGCCGTCTCAAGAAGGAAACTCAGGAGTATTACGGCAAGGATGAAGAGAAGCCAGCTGTTCATGTCGGTATCGTGTGTGTATTGAGTGTCTTGAGTGTTAAAATTTAAAACAATATAATACCTTATGAGATTTTGTTAATGGAAGGTGGTGCGAATTTTTGCCGAAACGTTTTAAAGCGTATGCATTCAGTCTGGTGTAAATGGAAAAATAGAGGAGGTGGCGAATTGATGGACCCCCGTCGTTTTGCAACAAGGGTCCACGGTGCTACATGAGTGATTGGATGGTGTTTTCGGCATAACGGACAAACTGCGACGGAAAAATGCCCATGACAAGGATGATCGCCATGAGAACCACGGAAAGCAATTTCATATGCACGGGCGTAACAATTGGCAGCTGTTCGTCTTCTGCGCTGCAGAATGCTACGCGGACAACGGAGAGATAGTAGTAGATGGCAATGGCGGTATTGATGGCCGCCAGGATAACCAGGAGGAGATAGTCCTTTCGTAAGGCATCGACTAACAGAAAGAATTTGCCCATGAAGCCGACGAAGGGAGGAATTCCCGCCAGGGCGAACAGGCCGA
Source organism: uncultured Desulfobulbaceae bacterium (assembly GCA_937132035.1). GTDB lineage: Bacteria > Desulfobacterota > Desulfobulbia > Desulfobulbales > Desulfocapsaceae > Desulfopila_A. Next base: position 3,766 of record CAKZOA010000309.1, read on the forward strand.
TGAGCAGGGTCAGGGCAAGGAGAGGGGCTCGTTTGTATAACCCGGTCAGATCGTCGATTAAGACATTGCCACCGTTGGTACCGACACTGCATATAACCATGAAACAGGCGAGATTCATGACCACATACCCGCAAATATAGTAGAGTGCATGGGCATAACCGGTTACGTGGAAGACAAGCAGGCCCATAAGGACAAAGCCGGCATGAGCTATGCCGGAAAAACCTAGCATACGTTTGAAATCCTTCTGTACGAGGGCCGCCAGGTTGCCATAGAACATGGAGAAAACGGAACAGAGAATGAGAATGTTCACAAGTGCTTCGCCGTTGTCGCCGACCATGCTGACAAATCTCAAAAGTAGCGCCACGGCGGCGAGTTTAGGGACAGTGGCGATAAAGGCTGTCGTTTCGTTGGCCGCCCCTTCGTAGACGTCTGGCACCCAGAAGTGAAAGGGGAATACAGCAAGTTTGTAAAAGAATCCGCACAGTACCAGCACCGTAGCGACGACGGCCGTGGGATGGTTGAACATGCCCGGTAACTGGGCAATGAGCACATCTACTCTGGTGGAGCCGGTAAGGCCATAGAAGTAACTCATGCCAAAGAGCATGAATCCTGTGGCCATGACGCCAAAAAGCAGATATTTAGCTCCTGCTTCCATCTGAAAGCGATAGCGGCCGCTGTCGTCTCTCATCGGTACCATGATGTAGACAGCAAAAGAGGAGAGTTCCAGGGAGATGAAGATGGCCAGCAGCTCGACGCTTGAGACGAGCATCATCAGACCGAGGACGCTCATAAACAGGCAGAGATAATATTCGGCGTGAATTTTCTGCTGCAGGCCGTCGAGTCGTTTGCCTAAAAGGAGAACGGCGAACATGGCCGCGGCGATGAGCACCTTGAATGTCTGGGAAAAGAGATCGACCCGGTAGGTGTTGAAAAAAAGTTCCTGTCGCTGGTTAAAGGCCAGGAGTGAGCTAACGAGGATGAGCGCACCAAGAGTTATGGCGATGTTTTTAACCGTGTTGCCGTCCTTGCCGCCGATGCAGGTAAAGAAAATGACAAGACCGGCGCCCAACAAAGATAATTCAGGTAAAAATGGCATCATAATACCCTCGATGAGGTAGTTTGAGGTTGTGATGTTAACGCAGTATCAGATCGGCCGCCGCCAACGCCTGGTGGTGATGACTATGGAGTTTGTCCAGTAGGGCGGCGACACTGGTGTGCATCATATTGATAAAAATTTTGGCATCCAGACCGATCCAGAATACGAAAAAAAGAAAAGGAGCAAGTGTGATGATTTCCCGAATATTCAGGTCCTTCTGCCAGCTCTGGTCGGGATTGTCGGTGCCGCCCCAGACGACCTTCTGCAGCATTCTCAGCATATAGGCCGCCGCCAGTATGGCTCCGGGTATGGCGGCCAGGGCCAGGTAGGGAAATTTTCCCTGGGCAGTGTCCAGCTGAAAGGTTCCGGCCAGGATCATGAATTCGCCGACGAAACTGTTGGTGCCGGGAAAACCGAAGGAGGAAAGAGAAAAGAATGCCAGAAAGGTGACGAAAACGGGCATATATTTACCGACCCCTGTGGCTGAGAGCAGGTCACGGCTGTGGGTTCGCTCATATATCATGCCGACACAGAGAAAAAGTGCGCCGGTGGTGACGCCGTGGTTGATCATCTGCAGTATGGCGCCTTCCACTCCCTGGAGATTAAAGACGAAAATCCCCAGCGTCACAAATCCCATATGGCCGACTGAAGAGTAGGCTATCAGCTTTTTCATGTCCTGCTGGGCAAGGGCGGTAAGTCCGCCGTAAATGATGCCGGCTATGGAGAGCCAGAGAACCGGCTGCGCCAGATAAATGGCGGCATCCGGCGTAATGGGCAGAGCAAAGCGGAGAAAACCGTAGGTCCCCATTTTCAAAAGCACGCTGGCCAGAATCACTGAGCCTGCGGTGGGTGCCTCGACATGGGCTGCGGGGAGCCATGTGTGGAAGGGAAACATCGGCACTTTGATGGCAAAGGCCAGGAAGAAGGCGACAAAAAGCAGAATCTGGGCAGTAAAGCTGTAGTCGGCCCACATCATGTCGGGGATATGAAAGCTGAAGCCGTTGTGCCGGTAGAGCCAGATAATGGCAACCAGCAGCAGTACGGAACCGGCCAGAGTGTAGAGAAAAAATTTGACGGAGGCATAAATTTTCCGAGGTCCTCCCCAGATACCTATCAGCAGGTACATGGGTATGAGCATCGCTTCCCAGAGTATGTAGAAAAGGACGAAATCAAGAGCAACAAATACACCGAGCATGGATGTTTCCATGATGAGCAGGCATATCATGAAGGTTCTGACGCGCGTTTTTATGTAGGTCCAGGATGCCAGTACGCAGAAAGGCATGATCAAGGTGGTCAGCAGAAAAAGAAGAATTGAGATGCCGTCCATACCGACGGTGTAACGGATGTTAAGCGATTCGATCCAGGTATGATCTTCGACAAACTGGAAGTGGGGGATTGTCGTGTCGAAACCGGTTACCAGGCGAAGAGAGATGATGGCGACGATGGCGGTGACCACCAGGGCGAAATTTCGGCTGAAAGCGTCGTTGTTGATAAAAAGCAGAGGCACTACCCCTGCCAGCGGTAAAAATATAAGTATGCTCAGCAGGTGGGGAAATTCCGGATAGGTGAGTAATTGATCCATTACCGATGATCCTCTGTTTCAGTATTATAACCAGACATAGGCGATTAAGATTACGGCTGCAAAGGTAACCGTGTAGTAAATAGTCATCTGAATCTGCCCTCGCTGAAGTACGGCGGAGAGACGTCTGCCGATGGCCCGCACGCTGCGAGCCGTGCCGTCGACAATACCGTCGATGCCATGCCAATCGAACCAGGCGGAAAACTTTGCCGTCGTCATCAGTGAGTTGAGACCGACCACGCGATAGGCTGCCCCCCAGGCATTATCCGCCATTTGGATGGGATATTTGGCCAGCCAGAGAAAAGCCTGGCCGCCCCGGCGGTAAAACCAGTCGAGGTCGAGACTGATGGTTGGCTCGGGGCCGATCTTACGGTGGAAGAAATAAAAGGCCAGCGCTGTGAAGGCGAGGATCTGCAGTGTTTCGCTGATGTGATAGCTGCTGTAGGGATGGTAGGGCACACCGGTATTGGGCAGCATGTCGTAGAGAAACGGCAGGTACGTGCCGATCAGCACACAGAACAGCGAAGAGATGATCATGGCCGCCTGCATATTCCATGGCGGATCTTCGGCGCGGGCATAGGTTTCCTCGGTGCCGCGTCTGTTGCTGAAGAACAGCAGATAAGGAAGGCGCAGTCCGGCGACGAGAAATGTTCCGGCAGATACCAGGGTCAGCAGAAAGGCGGCAAGCAGCAAATGTTCTGCCAGACTGGCGGCGATTATCATCGATTTGGTGACGAAACCGGAAAAAAACGGAAAGGCGGAGACAGAGATGCCGCCCACTATCATGAACAGCAGGGTCGCAGGCATTTTTTTGTAGAGCCCGCCGAGTTCGGTGAGCTTCGATTTGCCGGTGGCGTGGATCACGGCCCCGGCGGCCATGAACAGCAGCCCCTTGTAGAGGATGTGGGCGAAGGCATGGGCGCAGGCGCCGTTGATGGCCAGGGCGGTGCCTATACCGATTCCTGCAACCATATAGCCGACTTGACTGACGATCTCCCAGCCGAGAAGTCTTCTGATGTCGTTTTCCATAATGGCATAGACGATACCGTAGATGGCCATGACCACTCCAAGGACAATGAGAATATCAAAACCTGCATAAGCCCTGATCAAGGTGTAGACGGCTGTCTTGGTGGTGAAGGCGCACATGAATACCGCACCGACGGCGGTGGCTTTGCTGTAGGCGTCGGGAAGCCAGGAGTGCAGTGGCGGCACGGCGGCGTTGAGCATCAGACCCGCCAGTATCAGCCAGGTATACAGCTGCGTGTTATTCTCATCCATGAGGACAAAGGAGAGATCCCCCGTTGCCTGGTAACGCAAAATAAAGCCGAGAAGAAGAACGACACCGCCGAAGCTATGGACGAGAATATAGCGGTAGCCGGCGGCCAGTGCACCTTCTTCCTTGTTGAACCAGACAAGGAAGGTGGAGGCGAAGGCCATCATTTCCCAGAAGAGAAAGAGGACCAGATAATCGCCGCAATAGATGACGCCGAGGCTGCCGGCCACGTAGAACCAGGCGGCAACGTGATGCCAGACATTCTCCACGTGCAGTCCGTAGATGGTGCCGATAATGGCCATCAGCGCCATAATGAAGGCGAAAACAATCGAATAGCTGTCTACCCTGCCGAATACGAGTTGCCAATCGAGAAAGGGGACAATGCCGTAGGTGCCCGGCTGGGTGCTCAGGTAGAGAACATTGGCGAAGGTCAAAAGCGGGATCAGCACCAGGTAGGGTTTCTTGAAGGGGCCTCTGACAAGGGGCAGGATGATGGCGCCCACTATCAATATGAGCGCTGGATGCAGAAAACAGCTAGTTGTCATAATAGTCCTCCCGTGTCGTGATGCCGCCTTTGCCGAACCACCGGGAAAAGAAGATAATTGCCATGGCTGAGGCAAAGGCGAAGATCCCCCAGAAGGCGGGGATGACCTTTTCCGCCCAGGTGTGGGCATGGTGGAGGTCGACGGTAAGGCTCCAGACGACGATGGCCGCAATGGCGCCGAAGAAGAAATAGGTGAGTCCCTGCAGTCGTGCCCGCAGGGAGTCGATCAGTTGGACAATCATGGTATCACCACCTCTACAAAACTCATCATTATATTGGGAAAGATGCCGAGAAGAACCGATATGGCGCAGGCGATGAGTATCGGTATAAGCATGGACAAGGGGGCCTCCTTGATGCCTTGGCCCTTCTCGCCCTCGGGACGTTTGCCGAAAAACGCCTTATAGGTCACCGGCGCGAAATAGGCGGCGTTGAGCATGGTGCTGGCAATGAGTATGAGCAGTATGCCTATCTGGTGGGCCTGGATGGAACCGACCAGCAGACTCCACTTGGTGACAAAGCCGGCCACCGGTGGAGCGCCGATCATTGACAGAGAGGCGACGGCGAAGGCACCGAAAGTAAAAGGCATGGTTCTGCCGAGGCCTTCCATCTCGGAAATATACTTCTTGTGGGCGGCGACATAAATAGCGCCGGCGCAGAAGAAGAGGGTGATTTTGGAAAAACCGTGATTGACTATATGGATCAGTCCGCCCTGGATTCCGGCTTCGGTGAGCAGGGCTACGCCCATGATGATATAGGAGAGCTGACTGACCGTTGAGTAGGCCAGTCGTGATTTGAGATTGTCCTTGGTCAGGGCGATGACGGAGGCCGCCAGGACGGTGAAGCCGACAAAGTAGGCCGTGGGGATACCAAGATTCAAAAGCTCCATGGTGTCGAGGCCGAATATGTAAAGCATTACCCTGGTGGTGCAGAAAACGCCGACCTTGACCACGGCCACTGCATGGAGCAAGGCAGAGACCGGCGTGGGTGCGACCATGGCCCCTGGCAGCCAGTGGTGCAGGGGCATGATGCCGTTTTTGGCGAACCCGAACAGGCAGAAGACATAGAGCATGATGACCAGCCATTTGTCGAGGTCGGGACTGAAAATGCCGTAGCGTATATCGGCGGTGAAATCCAGGGTGCCGGTGAGTACATAGATGAGAATCATGGCCGGCAGCAGAAAGGCCTTGGCGGTGGTCGTCAGGTAAACGATGTATTTCCGTCCGCCGGCATAGCCCTCTTGGTCCTGATGATGCGCAACCAGCGGATAGGTGCATATGGAAACAATTTCGTAGAAAAGGTACATGGTGAAGAGGTTGTCGGAGAAGGCGACACCGATTGCTCCGAAAATGGCCAGGGCAAAGCAGGCGTTGAACCTGGTCTGGGCATGTTCTTTGAGACTGCGCATATACCCCATGGAGTAAAAAACGGCGATGGTCCACAGCGACGAGGCGACAATGGCAAAAATCATCGACATGGCATCGGCCCTGAGCGTTATGGTCAGGCCGGGAAGAATGGTGAAGAGGTGGCAGACCAGTGTCCTGCCGGCGAGAATCTCTGGGATGAGCGAGAGGACGATGCAGAAAAGAATGAGAGAGGAGACGCAGGAGATTGCTTCCCGGACATTTTCCTCTTTGCCCTTGATCATCACCCCGAGTGTACCGACCAACGGTATCAGCAGGGCGATGAGCAATATTGTGTCGGAACCGCTGGTAGTCATAGCCATGTCATGCGTTCCTTTTGTTAACCTTTGAGCTCGACGAGGTCTTCGGCGTCGATCGTTTTGTAATTACGATAGATGGCAACGACAATGCTGAGGCCGATGGCGGCTTCGGCGGCGGCGATGGCCATGATGAACAGGGTGAAGATCTGGCCGACCGCCGGGTCGGGGGCGGTGAATCTGTTGAAGGCCATGAAGTTGATGGAGGCGGCGGCGAGAATAAGCTCCGAGGCGATAAGCATGCCGATGAGCGTACGTCGGGTAACCAGGCCGTAAATGCCCATGGAGAAGAGCAGCGCCGCTATGAAGAGATAGGTGTTAAGTGAGTTGTACAACGATAATATTTCCATCAGCTGCTCCTCCCGCGCCGGGCTATGACCAATGCACCGATAATGGCTATCAAGAGTACAATGGAGATGAGTTCAAAGACCATGGAGTAATCGGTCAGCAGTCTCTGGCCGATGATTTCAACGCTGCCGCTGTTTTCCTTGGGATGAATCTGCCAGTCGGTTTTTAGAACGAGCAGTATAAAGCCGCCGAAGACAAGCGCCGCGCTGATCAGCGCCAGGGGGCCGGCAAGCAGGTTTGGGGGACCATGTTTCTTGCTCTGTTCCGGGGCTGCGAACATAATGGCAAAGCTGATGGTGACGGCAACGGCGCCGACGTAGATCAGAATCTGCATCATGGCGATGAAAGGAGAGTTGAGAAAATAGTAGAGCCCGGCAACTCCGACGAAGCAGATAATCAGTCCGGCGACGGCGCGGACAAGCCTTTCGGCATTGCAGGCGATGAAACCTCCGGCAATGGTGGTGGCAAGCAGAACAAGGAAAACTGCTCCGACCAGTTGGTCGGCATTGGGGAGCGGCAGGCTCATGAGTTATTCTCCTCCAATCGTTTCTTGAGGTCGATGATATAATCTTCTTTACGGGTGCTGGCGAGATTGTACTCCTTGGAGAATTCCAGGGCGTTGAAATTGCAGGACTCGACGCAGGAGCCGCACAGGGAGCAGGTGGTAAAATCAAGAATGTATTTGGTCAGGACCTTCTTCTTCTGCCCCTCTTCCTTCTTGCCGGCAAGACTGATGCAGCCTGAGGGACAGGCCCGCTGGCACATCATGCAGACGATGCAGTTGGGATTGCCCTCCTCGTCGGCGATGAGCTGAATGTGGCCGCGGAATCGCTCCGGCATCTTCAGGGTTTCGTAGGGATACTCGACTGTGACCGCCGGACTGAAAAACTCCTTGAAGGTAATGCCGAGGCCGACGAGAAGACTCCACAATCCGCTGAATATTTCACTAAAATAGGAAACCATGGTTAGAAGACCTTCAGTAGTCCTGCAGTCAGCAGCAGGTTGAACAGGGAAAGAGGGATGAGTATCTTCCAGGAAAGATTGAGAAGTCCGTAGATCGTCGTGCGCGGAAAGGTCCAGCGAATCCAGATGATGGTGGCGATAATGAGGTATATCTTGATTATGAACCACCAGACTCCTGGATAGAGGCCGAAGGGACAGTCCCATCCGCCCAAAAAGAGTATGGTTGTGAGGCAGGCTCCGATGACGATGTTGGCGTACTCGCCCATGAAGAAGAGGCCGAACCCCATGCTGCCGTACTCGGTGTGAAATCCGGCGACGAGTTCGCTCTCCGCCTCGCCGAGGTCGAAGGGCGCCCGGTTGGTTTCGGCCAAAGCGCAGATGAAGAATATCAGAAAAGACATCATCATCAGCGGATTGAAAAGACCCGATCTGAAAGGGAATACGTACCAGTTCCAGATTCCGCCCTTTTGGGCCAGCACTATGTCGGTGAGACTCATGCTGCCGACGATCAGCACCACGGTGATGACGGTTATCAGCATGGGAATCTCGTAGGCGATGGCCTGGGAAACGGCGCGCATCGCTGACATGACAGCATATTTGTTTCTCGAACTCCAGCCGGCAAAAAGCAAGGAAATGCTGCCCAGGGAGGCGAAAGCGAAAAGCACCAGAACGCCGATGTTGAGGTCGTGGGCGATGATCGTATCGCTGAAGGGAATGGTGACAAAGCTCATAATAGCCGGGGCCATGGCCAGAACGGGCGCGGCGACGAACAGTGCCTTGTCGGCTCCGCCGGGGATTATGAGCTGTTTGGCCATGAGCTTGATGCCGTCCATCGGCGGCTGCAGCAGACCCAGCGGCCCGTTGATGTTGGGTCCCGGACGGCGCTGTATCCGACCTGCACCGCGGCGTTCCGCCCAGACCAGATAAGCTGCGTTTAACGCGGCGAAACCGATAGCAATGGATACGGCGATGATGGCGTTGAGAAGAGTGAGTTTCATCTGAATTCCTCTTTACCTGTCGATTTCAGGAATGACGAGATCAAGGCTGCCCATTAAGGCGAGGGCGTCCATGATCAACAGCCCCCTGCAGGATTCATCGAAAAGGTGCATGTTGGAGTATGTCGGCGATCGCAGTTTGAGCCGGTAAGGATTTTTGGTACCGTCGCTGATCAGGCGAATACCGAAGTTGCCCCTGGCTGTTTCCACCGCCTGGTAGTAGTCTCCGACCGGAGGTTTGATGATTTTGGGCGGCTTTTTGGGCATGATCGGACCTTCGGGTAGCTTGTCCAGGCCCTGTTCAATGATGCGCAGGGATTGTTCCATCTCTTCCATGCGCACCTTGTAGCGGGCCATGGAATCGCCTTCGCTGTAGACCGGGATGTCGAAATCGAATTCGGGATAGACCGAATAGGGCTCGTTCTTGCGGACATCATAGTTGATGCCCGAGCCTCTGGCGACGGCGCTGGTGGCCCCATATTTGCGGCAGGTCTCACGTGAGAGCAGGGCATTGCCTTCAAGGCGTTTTCTGAAGATGATGTTGCCGGTAACCAGTCGGTGATATTTTTTCAGAGATTTGCGCATACGCGGTATGAATTTGCGGGTCGATTCGACGAACTGTTCGTCGACATCGTTGTAGAGCCCACCGAAGCGGTAATAGCTGTAGGTCAGGCGCGAACCGGTGATGCGTTCAAGAATGTCGAGGATATATTCGCGGTCCTGGAGGGCGTACATCAGTGGGCTGAAGCCACCGAGATCCATGACAAAGGCCCCGAACCAGAAAAGATGCGAGGCTATGCGGTTGAGCTCTACGGTTATGGCCCTGATATATTCAGCCCGTTCGGGCACCTCGATGCCGGAGGCCTTTTCAACAAGGAGAACATGGCCGTGGCAATAGCCAAGAGCCCCGAGATAGTCCATACGGCTGAGATTCATGTAGTATTGCGGATAGGTTTTCAGCTCTGCCATCTTCTCGTGCATGCGATGAATATAGCCGATTACCGTTTCCGCAGTGACTATATACTCGCCGTCCATCTCCATTTTAACGCGGAGTACGCCGTGGGTTGCAGGGTGCTGGGGCCCGACGTTGAGGACGAAGGTTTCGTCCGCCTGGATTCTTATCGGTTCGCTCATGCTTTGAAGTCCTTTAAGAGGGGATGAAAATCTGCATCTTCAGGTAAAAGCAGCGGCACCAGGTGGGGGTGACCTTCAAATTTGATGCCGAAGAAATCGTGGGTTTCGCGCTCATGCCAGTTGGCGCCAGCGTAAATGGATGTGATTGACGGCAGGTTCGGTTGGGCTCTGGGGATTCTGGTGCGTATGACTACCCGGCAGAGGTCGAAATCGTATCTGCTGAAATCGTAGACCACTTCCATCTGCTCCTCCTTGATCCAGTCGACGCCGGTAATGCTTTCGATGAAGTAATCGAGCGAATCAATAATGGCCACTGCTTCGAGGAGCTGGGAGGAGTCCAGCTGGATGTCGACATGGTATCCATGGACGGCGTAATCTTTTAGTACAATACCGTTTTTTCTCGGTTCGGCAGTCTTCTTCTTCTCTTTTTCCTCTTCCTTTGCAGGTGCTTCCTCCATCGCCTCGGTCCGGGTATCGTCGGTTGTCGACTCGGGAAAGAGGACAGCCAGGGCGGTTTGGGTTTTTTCAACAATCATTGGCAATGCTCCTGGAACAGGTAATTTCGTGAGAGTGGCCGCTGTTACAGAGACGGTACTTCCTTGGATGTGGTGTTCTTCCATCTCTCCCACTTGGAAACTTTATGTTCAAGCTCTATGATTCCCTGCAGCAGCCCTTCAGGCCGCGGTGGGCATCCGGGAATATAGACGTCCACCGGCAGAAACGTGTCGGCTCCGAGGACAATGGCATACTGGCCTTCAAAGGCGAAGGGGCCACCGGATATGGCGCAGTTGCCCATGGCGATTACCCATTTTGGTTCGGGCATCTGATCATAGAGGGTTTTGATGCCAGGCACCATTTTCTTGGAAATCGTGCCGGCAACGATCATGACGTCGCTTTGACGCGGCGAAGGCCGAAAAACCTCGGCGCCGAAGCGCGACATGTCGAACCTGGCGCAGCCAGTGGCCATCATCTCGATGGCGCAGCAGGCGATGCCGAAGGTCAGTGGCCAGAGTGAGTTGACACGGCCGACGTTGAGCAGTTTGTCCAGCGACGCAAACTGAACAATCGATGACGGCACTTCCTCAGTTATCGATGGTATGTTCTTCTTTCCCACTTGAAAACTCCCTTGACCCAGGCGTAAATGACGGCAAGCGATAAAATGCCTACAAATAAAACAATCTCTATAAAATCACGGTATGAGCCGGCGAAACTCTCTCCATTATAGGCTACGGCAACGGGAAAGAGAAAAAGGACGTCGACATCGAAAGCCAGAAAAATGAGGGCATAGAGGTAGAAGACCACACCGTAGCGAATCCAGCTGTCGCCGATGGGGTCCATGCCGCACTCTATGTACTGGTCTCGTTTTTTAAGAATCTGTCTGGTTTTTAGTGGCATCAACAGGTAGACGATGGCAACCGGACCTAGGGCAAAGGCAAGTCCGCCCAGGGTAAAGGCTGATATCCAGAGAATACTGTCCCGGTAGAGGAGTTCGGTAAACTGGGCTTCCATACCTGTCCTATTAAGGTGGGTTTTATACTGCCTTGCGGGAACCTTATAGATACTTGTACCGGCAAGACAATTTTTAGATTCACATAGGCTTTTTCAATGTACCAGCAACACGCTGTGCACTGTGACTGACAAAATCAGTGATGAGCTTAGTAAATGAGATCTGCTCGTGTCAATGATAAACTGAATTGATGATGCCTCTACCTGCGTCTACCGTGGTATTGTTATAAAAGAGGTTGCTGGTAGAGAGAAATCCATGTACTGTTTTGCCCCCGGAAATGGAGCGGTAGTCACGAGCCTTTGGGACGAGACTGTTCTTCATTGTCTCTTTTGGCTTCGCCCGGAGTTACCGGCGTCATAGTCGGCAGAGAAAAAGGGCGCCTTGTATCAATATAATTTATATATATTGCAATTATCTCTGATATGGGAGATAATGTGGCGGCGGACTCTACTTCTCTCTATTATGTTGTGTGAATACATTCTTATAGATGATACGATGGAAGATCGCCAGTAAATTTGTAAGATATCTTTAATAAAAAAAATTGAATTAGCGGTGGAATATGTCTATCACACTAAGACAACTCGAAATATTCATTGCGGTCGCCGAGACCGCTCAGGTCACCAAGGCAAGCAAGAAACTGTTTGTCACCCAGTCGGCGGTAAGCATGGCGCTGGCCGAACTGGAAAACCAGCTTGGCGGTTCGCTTTTCGATCGTCACGGCAGGAGTCTGCTGCTCAATGCCAGGGGTAGATATTTGTTGCCGCTGGCCAAGGACATTACTGCCCAGGTTGCCAATGTGGAAACCATCATGTCCGAGAGAAACGATAAGCTTTCCGGGCATATTGAGATTATTGCCAGCCTTTCCCTTGGCAACTATATCATGCCTTATCTTATCGGCGCTTTCAAGCGCATACATCCCAAGGTGCATATCAATATGCTGGTGTATAATACCCAATACGCCGAACGGATGGTCGCCGACGGGGCCATGGACTTTGGGTTTATCGAGGGAACGGTGAACAACGATGAAATCGTCTCCACTCCCTGGTTCGAGGATGAACTGGTGGTTCTTGCTGGTCCCTCTGATCCCATTTCCCACAATAAGATATTCGATGTTAAGAAAGATATACACAATACCAAGTGGGTAATGCGGGAGCAGGGTTCGGGGACGGCGGCGGTGTTTCGCGAGCGTATGAAAGAATATATGGATGATATACATATCGTCATGGAGATGGGGCACCCCGAGGCCGTGAAAAGAGCGGTAGAGTCAGGGGTTGGTTTGGCCTGTCTGTCAACGCTTACTGTCTGCCGGGAGGTCGAGAACGGCTGGCTGAAGAGCCTGAATATCAAGGGCATCGACATGTCCAGGCAACTCTGGGTCATACACCGCAAAGACAAAATCATGACTGAAGCGATGCAGGAGTTTTTAGATTTTTGTGATGTCATGTCGACCTGTGACGATGAGAGAATCTGTCTTTCCTCCCCCTGGAAACTTCAATCACTTCTGGCCCGGCAGTCGAGCAAGAAGAAGGCGGTCTGATGATCCAGGCCGCTTCTCTCTGGCACAACTGTGTGCAATGTGTGCTGCCACATGTCTGTTCCCGAAGGGAGTTTCGGTGGAGAGCGTCAGTATAACCGCTCCCTTGGTGTGTTGTGCTGCAATCTGCATGACCCTCGCCGGGAAACGGCGTGAGCTTTCTTTTTAGGTTAGGCGGCCTGACGGTCAGTAGTATATCTTTTTGAGCATAAGTCCGTGCGCCGGTGCCGTCGGGCCAGCCTCACTTCTCTTGCGGGACAGGACGGCCTGGCGGAAGCAGGCGATGGTTCTCCGGCCGAGGCCGACCTCGAGGACGGTGCCGACGATATTGCGGACCATATGGCGCAGGAACCCATCGCCGCTGATGGAAAAATGAAAAAAACCGGTGCTTTCATGTGAAAGAGCAGCGTCGCTTATTGTGCGAATTGAGCCTCTTCCTTTCGGGTGTGAGGGATCGCGTGAACCTGAAGTTTCAAAAGAGGCGAAATCGTGAATGCCGGTTATGATGTTCAGACACTCATTCATTGCGCTGAAATCGAGTTCTGCCCGGATGTGCACCCGGTAGAGCCTGTCGCACGGCATCATTACGGCACCGTTGTGTATGGAATATATATAGGTCTTGCCGGTAGCCGAAAAACGTGAGTGAAAGCTCTCTTCTTCCTCGGTCGCTTCAAGAATACGTATGCTTGCCGGGAGCATTGAGTTGAGACCGTTAGCGAAGGACTGCGGCTGAATTGGCTTTTCTGTGTGGAAATGGGCGACCATGCCGGCGGCATGCACTCCGGCATCCGTTCTGCCGGCACCGTGCAGCGTCACCGCACGGGTGTGCATGAGCGCCAGTCTTTTTTCTATTTCTCCCTGTATAGTCGGAGCATTTGGCTGTACCTGCCAGCCATGAAAGTCGGTGCCGTCATAGGCTATGAGTAGTCGAATAATTTTCATCTCGCACAATACTCACCACTGCACTCAAGGAAACAGCGGCGCTCCCTCGAGGCCGGAATCTTCGGGAAATCCGCACATGATATTCATGTTCTGGATGGCTTGGCCGGCGGCGCCTTTAACGACATTATCTATGGCCGACATGATAATCAGCCGCCTGGCTCGGGGGTCGATCCTGAAGCCGATGTCGCAGTAGTTTGAACCTCTGACGTATTGGGTGGCCGGCAGGGCCGGATCATCGACGAGGCGAACGAATCTCTCCCCGGCGTATCTGTGACGATAGCTCTGTGCTATCGCCTCGGCCGTCACCCCTTCCTTGAGGGTGGCGTAAAGTGTGCTGAGAATCCCTCGGGAGATGGGCAGGAGGTGCGGTGTGAACGTCGCGGAGAGCTTCGTGCCTGCAAGCAGTGACAGCTCCTGGTCAATTTCCGGGGTATGGCGGTGATCTCCGACCTTGTAGGGGCGAAAGCCGTCGGCGACTTCACAGTACAGGGTAGCGACGGATGCCGCGCGTCCGGCGCCCGATACTCCTGACTTGCTGTCGGCTATTATGCCTTTGGTCTCAATGAGCTTATCTTCCAGAAGCGGTGCCAGCGGCAGCAGTATGGAGGTGGGGTAGCAGCCGGGGTTGGCAACAAGAGAAGCATCGGTGATGGCCTTTCTGTAGATTTCCGGAAGTCCATAGACTGCCCGATCTATATACTCGGGAGCGGTGTGCTGCTGATACCATCGCTCATAGATGGAGACGTCTTTGAGGCGGAAATCGGCGGAGAGGTCGATGACCTTTCTGTCTCTGGCCAGAAGCGTGGGGACTATAGCCATAGCCGTTTTATGGGGTACGGCGGTAAAAAAAAGATCGGCTTTGGCACAGAGTGCGTCAATGTCCGGGGCCTCACAGATGAGATCGCTGCATTGGCGCAGATGGGGAAAGACCTCAGCCATCGTTTTTCCCTCGTGTTGACGTGAGGTAACCACGGTAATTTCGACCTGGGGGTGACTGCTCAGAAGTCTGCTGAGTTCACCGCCTGTATAGCCTGAAGCGCCGATTATGCCGATGCGTGTCATGATTTCATTCCTCTTGCATAGTGAAGGTGGTGTCGATGCTCGGTCGATGTTTGAATCTTTGGCGGTGATACCGGCTGGGTCGACCAGCGTATAAAAACAAAAAAAGGGAATAGCAGAAGTCTGCTATTCCCTGGCCGTTCATAAGCGACTGCACATTCAGCTTCCCATGCATGGAGTCTGCGGAAAGCTGTGCAGGCAAGTCCGAAATATTATCGTTTTGAAAACTGGAATTTTGCTCGGGCGCCCTTCTGGCCGTACTTTTTACGTTCTTTGCATCGCGGATCGCGTGTAAGCAGGCCTGATTTCTTCAGCGGGATTCTGTTTTCACCGTTGACTTCCAGCAGAGCCCTGGATATGCCGTGACTAAGGGCCTCCACCTGAGCTGATTTTCCGCCGCCGGTGCAGGTAGCCAATATGTCAAACTGCTCTGCAGTTTCGGTAATCTTAAACGGCTTATCTATTCTGTGGGTCTTGAAATTGCCGCCGAAATATTCATCGGCGTTCATCTTGTTGACGATGACTTTGCCGCTGCCTGGCGTGAGCCATACTCTGGCGATGGCGGTTTTTCTCTTACCGGTTGCGTAATAGCGATCCTGGGCCATGGTTGTTTTTCTCCGGGAATATTAAATGTCCAGTTCAACCGGTTGCTGAGCTGCATGAGGGTGCTCATTGCCGGTGTATATTTTGAGTTTTTTCAATTGCGCTCTGCCGAGTTTGTTCTTGGGCAGCATGCCTTTGACGGCCTTCATGAGCAGATCGGTGGGGTGAGACTCCATCATTTCGCTGGCATTTTTGGACTTGATGCCGCCGATGTAGCCGGTGTGGTGATAATAGATTTTATCTTCCCACTTATTGCCGGTGAGTCTGATTTTATCGGCATTGGTAACCACGATAAAATCTCCGTTGTCCATAAAGGTAGAGTAGCTTGGCTTATGTTTGCCGCGCAGGCGATGAGCTATTTCCGCCGCCAGGCGACCGAGAACCTTGTCTTCCGCGTTGACAACATACCAGCTTTTCTCGATCTCGTTAACGGGAGTAAGATATGTTTTCATTGTGTGCCTCAAAGTCATGCATTTAATAAAAAAAGGCTCGAGCATCGCCGAACCTTTTATTGTCGTGTTCTGGAGCGGGAAACGAGATTCGAACTCGCGACTTCAACCTTGGCAAGGTTACACTCTACCACTGAGTTATTCCCGCTCATTTGTGCAATGTCAAAACAGAGTATTATTTACAAACTTTAGGCGTTGATGTCAAATAAAAAAATAAAATAAAAAAGTGTTAAAGGCAATTGCTCTGTCGATGAAATGGTACTATATATAGAGCTGGTTTTCCTTTGATATTCTGTGATACTTTGATTACACACGAAAAAAAACAGGTATGGCAGCCGCTGCATACCATCAGATCAGCAACGGGTTGAACATGGGTACTGAGAGAAAGGGAGAAGTCCGGCGCAAAACCGGTGAAACAGAAATCGACCTGCAGATTCTTCTGGACGGCAGCGGCAGGCATGAAGTCAGCACCGGTGTTGGCTTTCTCGATCACATGCTCACCCTGTTTAGCGTGCACGGTTTTTTTGATCTTTCCATCACCTCACAGGGCGACACACAGGTGGATGACCATCACAGTGTTGAAGACATCGGCATCTGTCTGGGAATGGCGCTGGCCAAGGCTCTGGGCGACAAAAGGGGTATAGCTCGGTACGGCAGCTGCTATATGCCCATGGATGAAACCCTGGTGAGGGTGGTCGTCGATCTCTCCAACAGGCCGTTTCTACACTACGAAGCCACCATTCCCGACCAGAAGGTCGGTACGTTCGATACCCAGCTGGGTAAGGAATTCATGCGGGCATTTTCGTTGCATAGCGGCATGACGCTTCATATCGATCTGCTTCATGGTGAAAACAGTCATCATATTCTCGAGGCCGTCTTCAAGGGACTGGCCAGGGCCGTGAGCCAGGCCGTCCGTCTCTTGGATGGATTTGAAAAACCACTCTCGTCCAAGGGCTCTCTGTAGTGATTCATGCTCTCGCGGTCTCTATAATCCCAAAACTCAATGAGGTTCAAAGTGATTTTTCCCGGCATCATGCGTAACACAGGAGCTGCACTCCTGATTCTCGCTTTTCTTGTATCCTGCAGCGGCAAAACGGTCGATCGTTCGGCGGAGGTCGAGGTCGAGCCTCTCCTTTGTGTTGCCCTGCTGCCTACCATTGCCCCATACAACGACGATACCGGAGTCAAAGGTTCCATCGAATCCGGGCGTGAAGGCATATACAGAGAAACAGCTGCTGGCAATGGTGACTTACGGGCGGGGGCTGACTATCTCTATGGGCAGCTGCAGACGGAACTGGAAAACATGGAGGTCACCGAGCTCATAGAGGTGTCGGAGCTAAAAGAGCAGATACGAGAGGTTACCGGCGGTAAGCTCGGCGTAATCAAAGAGATCGGTAAGCAGGCTCGGTGCGGTGCCGTCCTCATGTCGACCTTGACCACCTTTCGCCAGCGCCAGGGAGGCACTTGGGCTGTCGATCTTCCCGCATCGGCGGCCTTCGAGCTGCAGCTGGTCGAGGCCCACTCCGGGAAAACCCTTTGGATTTCCAGCTTCAACGAGACCCAGGCATCCCTGATGAGTAACCTGTTTTCTTTCGGTAAAGCCCAGAGAAGGGGGTTTAAATGGATAACCGTGGAAGAGCTGGTAGCCCAGGGGGTCAGCGAAAAGATTGAGGAGTGTCCCTACTTCCGCTAGGTCGAAATGTACTCGATAACCGTATTGGCTTGAGGAATTTTCCCGTGGAGCACTCCCGTCGTGGACCACATGGCTGCCTGGTGGCGCTCTGACTGCGAAAGGCTTTCCCAGGAGGAATTGACGACCTCCCGGTGAAACAGCAGGGCCAAAAGGCAATGATGTCAAAATTTTCCGGTTCCCCCACCACTGCTCTTCCAGTAAGCTTCCTGTGAGTTTCATGGCTGCACCACACCACACCGCCTACCGTCTTCCGGGAGGTCTGAATAGAAGAATAGGCAGGGCCATGCACGACTATGCCATGCTGGCCGACGGTGACAGGGTGATGGTGGCGGTGAGCGGCGGTGTCGATTCCAACGTTCTCGCCTGGCTGCTGAAGTTCTGGCAGAGCAAGGCCCCCATCCGCTATACCATCAGAAGCGTTCATATTGATAATGGCTTTCGCTCGCCAGACTCACCAAGCTTTGACTCTTCCGAAAAAATAGCTGAGCTGATGGCGGAGCTGGGCATCGATCACACCACAGTTGCCGCCAGACAGCTGGAGGGTGAGCTCAGCTGCTATCTCTGTGCCCGTAACCGGCGTTCGCAGCTCTTCGATCTTGCCAGGGAGTGGCAGGTGAACAAGATAGCCTTCGGCCATCATGTCGATGATCTCATCGAGACCCTCTATCTGAATATGATTTACAGCGGTAATATATCGACCATGGTGCCGAAGCAGACGCTCTTCGGAGGCGAGGTTGATATAATCCGACCATTGGCCTACCTCGAAAAAGAAGAGATCCGCGGGGTCGCTTCTGCTCTTGCAGTCGAACCCATCAAGAACCATTGTCCACTGGAGAGGGATACACGGCGGCAAAAGGTTCGGGAGATGCTTGGCGAACTCTACCGGCGTGAGCCGAAGGCCAAAGACTCGCTGTTCAGGGCCATGGCCAACGTTCGTCAAGACTATCTTCTCCAAAGCAATTAAAGGTTACGCCGCGGGCGCAGGGCTTTCGCACACCATTTTTCCATATAAATCCCTTGTATCTCCGGCGGTAGATGGTATGTAGAAAAATGATACCGGCGTCCATCGTTGAATTGGCCAGCCGGTATGTCAGTCAGTGGCAATATATAACTATGAGCGGAGAATCCGATGAGTGTACGCATAGAGAAAGCTTTGAAAGGAGAAATGATAGATGCCGAGACTACGGTGCACGGCTGGGTGCGGACACGGAGGGACACGGGTTCCTTTTCCTTCGTCGAGGTAAATGACGGCAGCTGTCTGGGCAATCTCCAGGTAATCGCCGATAACAGCCTTAGCAATTACGACGAGGAGATAAAAAAACTTACCGCCGGTTGTGCCGTAAGCGTCAGTGGTACGCTCAGGGAGTCGCCGGCCAAGGGACAGAAGGTGGAGTTGCATGCGGCAAAACTGGAGGTCATTGGCTGGGCAGATCCCGAGGAATATCCGTTGCAGAAAAAGAGGCATTCCTTCGAATTTCTTCGAGAGATAAGTCACCTCCGTCCCCGCACAAATGCCCTGGGCGCCGTGGCCCGGGTCCGTTCGAGGTTGTCGTGGAGTGTTCACGAGTTCTTTCGTGAAAGAGGCTTTTTTCAGGTGCACACCCCCATCATCACCACCAGCGACTGTGAAGGCGCTGGGGAGATGTTTACCATTGCCGCCGAATCAACCGGAGCCAAAAACAGAGACAGTGACGGCCAGCAGAGAGATTTCTTCGGTAAAAAGGCAGGCTTGACGGTCAGCGGACAGTTGCAGGCGGAGGTCTATGCCCTCTCTCTTGGCAATGTTTATACCTTCGGTCCCACGTTTCGTGCGGAAAATTCCCACACCAGCAGGCATCTCTCCGAGTTCTGGATGATTGAGCCGGAAATGGCCTTCTGTGATCTTCAGGGCAATATGCGATTGGCGGAGGATATGCTCAAATATCTGCTGCAGGATATTCTCGGCAGCTGTGGCGAAGACATGCAGCTTTTTGACAGATTCATCGAAAAGGGGCTGCTGGGCAAACTGCAGTCGGTGGTGGATACCGATTTTGGACACCTTACCTACAGCGAGGCCATTGAAGCATTGCAAAAATCCAAGAAATCATTTGAGTTCCCGGTGAGCTGGGGAGTCGATCTGCAGGCCGAGCACGAGAGGTATCTCACCGAGCAGGTGTATGGGAAGCCGCTTATCGTCACCGACTACCCCGAGGAGATAAAACCCTTCTATATGCGGGTCAACGACGACGGTAAAACCGTTGCCGCCATGGACATACTGGTTCCGGGAATCGGTGAGATCATCGGCGGCAGCCAGAGAGAGGAGCGTTACGATACCTTGCGATCGCGCATGCTGGACGCAGGCGTTGATATCGATGAACACGGGTGGTACCTGGATTTGCGTAAATACGGCAGTGTGCCTCATTCGGGTTTTGGACTTGGTTTTGAGAGGCTGGTGCAGTATGCCACCGGCATGGCCAATATCCGCGAAGTCATTCCTTTCCCACGCACCCCCGGGTTTGCGCCATGCTGATGCGCACTGCCCGCAGAGCGGCTGGAAATGGCGGCCAGCGGGCGCAGGACGAGGGTATAGTGCTTCACAGGCTCTGGAAGGAGCGACAGAATGAATGACAAGGGAGTCGGCGTTCGCCGCATGTTTGATGCCATTGCCGGCCGATACGACCTTATGAATCGGCTCATGACCATGGGCCAGGATCAGAAGTGGCGGCGCTTCGTGGTTGAAAGGGCCGGTGAACCGGGGGATGGGGTGACTCTTGATCTGGCCACCGGTACAGGCGATATCGCCGCTCTTAGCCGTAGAGTGCATCCGCACTGCCGGGTCATTGGTGGTGATTTCTCGCTGAATATGCTCAGGCAGGCTGGTAGGAGATTCTCGGAAACGGACATTGGCTGGCAGGCAGTTGATGCCAATCGTCTGCCCTACGCAGACGGCTGTTTCGAATCGGTGACCTTCGGATATCTCCTCCGCAATGTCGAAAATGTCGATGGCGTGCTGCGGGAGGTCAACAGGGTGTTGAAGCGCGGCGGAAGGGTGGTCTGTCTCGATACGACTCCACCTGAGAGAAATCTGCTCTATCCCTTTATCCGCCTCTATTTGCGCTTGGGTATTCCGCTGCTTGGAAGATGCATTGCCAAAGACAAGGCGGCCTATGCCTATCTGAGCGGATCAACCATGGGGTTTTATTCAGCCGAAGAGCTGGCGGCGGCCTTTGGCAGGGCCGGATTCAATGCTGTCGGCTACCAGAAATTCATGATGGGCACCATCGCCGTACATTGGGGGAGAAAATGACTCAGCAGGAACCACAAGACCCCGATGCCAGAAAGTGTCGGCAGCGACAGCCGGAAACTCTCTTTGAAATGCTGCTGCACAGCTGTGATATTTATGGCGACACTACCGCCTTTAGATATCGTATTGCCAACGAAGAAATAGTCGTTACCTATACTAAGCTCTTCGAAGATGTCCTTCGACTTTCCCGGGCTTTTGAAAAACGCGGACTGAAGCCGGGGGCCAAGGTAATGTTCCTCTCGGATAACCGCTATGGCTGGATCGTCACCGACCTGGCCATCATGTCGCTTGGTGCCGCAAGCGTCCCCAGGGGCTCGGATACGCCCACCCAGGAATTGAGCTTCATCATCGAAAATTCCGGTGCCAGTTTTCTGGTGGTCGAGTCGGACACCCTGCTGGAGCGGCACAGGGATTATCTTGATGGCTGCAGGCAGCTCAAAGCGATTTTCGTCATGACCAGTCCGGAAAAACACCGGCTGTTCAGCACTACCTACTCCTATGGCAGTCTACTTGCGGACCGCAGCATAGGCGAAAATGACATCACTGTCTTTCGCCGGCGGGCAGAGGCCATCGCTCCCGAAACTCTGCTGACCCTTATATATACTTCAGGAACCACCGGCATGCCCAAGGGTGTGTGTCTCTCCCATGCCAATGTTATGCATAACGTTAGACATATACCAGATATTATAGGACTTGTTCCAGAGGATCGCTGGCTGTCCATCCTCCCCAGCTGGCATATCTTTGAACGCACTGCCGAATATTCTTCCTTGTGCGCCGGCTCCTGTATTGTCTATTCCTCGGTAAAGAGTTTTGCCCAGGACCTGGAAACGTACCAGCCAACCCTGGTGGCGACGGTGCCGCGGGTTTGGGAGGCCCTCTATACCAAGGTTGAACTGGTGATCCGCAGGAAGGGCCGCATACCCCAGACGCTGTTCAACGCCTTCGTGTTCATTTCCAGCCGCTATAAGATGAACCGCCGTCGCTTTAACGGACACCTCCCGCAGTATCATCGGAGAAATCTGCTGGTCCGATATGCTGACAAGGCTGCCTCTCTCGTGAAAATGGCAGTGCTTTTCCCCTTCTATCTCCTGGCCAGCAAAAAGCTGGCGGTGGTGCGACAGCGTTTTGGAGGGCGGTTGCGTCTGGCCATCAGCGGCGGTGGTACGCTTGCAAGCTACCTCGAAGAGTGGATAGATGCCGTCGGTATCCGCATTGTCAACGCCTACGGTATGACGGAATGCTCTCCAGCCATAGCCGGCAGGGGCTTAAACTGCCGGGTTTACGGCACCTTGGGGCCTGCTGTGCCGGAAACGGAGCTGCGGATCGTCTCGGAGTCGGGGGAGGCGCTTGGTCCGGGCGAAGAGGGGCTCATTGAAGTACGTGGACCGCAGGTAACCGCCGGCTATTACAACAATGACGAAGAAAACCTTAAATCCTTCACAGCGGACGGTTTTTTTAAAACAGGTGATCTCGGCAAACTGACTGTTGCCGGTGAGCTGGTCCTCACCGGCAGGGCCAAGGAAATCATCGTCCTTGCCAGCGGAGAAAATATTGACCCATCGCGGATCGAAAACGCCATCACGGTGTTTCCCTTTATTCAGGATGCCGTTCTCGTCGGACAGGACAAAAAGGGGCTGGGAGCGCTTATTGTTCCCAACATGGAGGAGCTTAGAGAGTTCGTCAGCCGCCGGCTCAAGGGATCAGGGAAGGAAGAGAAGGAACTTATCGCCGATACCACGGTCCTTGATCATGTCAAAAGAGAACTCAATCGCCGTCTTCTGCCGAAAATGGGTTTCAAACCCTATGAGAAACTGCAGGGCATCGCCTTTCTCGACCGCGAGTTTACTCTTGGTGAGGAACTGACCAATACCTTGAAGAAGAAAAGACATATAATCGAGAAAAAGTACAAATCGTTGATCGATTCATTGCTGCACTGAGGCACTCAGGTCAGCCGCCACCATTACC
>CAKZOA010000310.1 GCA_937132035.1 uncultured Desulfobulbaceae bacterium
AATAAAAAGCAATTTTCAAGACCTGATTCCTTCTTTGCGTGGCCGGTATAAGGGCTGTTTACGCTTTCCCCGATGGGCTTGCAGGTAAAGCGTCGGACCAGTGAGCCTGCCACTGTTTTTTTCCGCATCCGGAGAGAAGCAGAGTGGAAGCAGGAGAGATTCCCCCTCTTCACACAAGCCTTCGCAGTAAAACGCGGCCCAATTGACATTGGTACAAAAATAATATATTTTAAGTCCATAATTAGACCAAAGGGGGATAAGGATGGAGATATCATTATCGAGAGAACAGGAGATGAGCATTCCCCAAATTATCAGCAGGATCGAAAAGGGACTGCCTTCATCAACATTTACCACCCTCCGCAATCACCTTGGCATTACCGACAAAGAATTGGCCAAGATTATCCGGGTGCCCAAGAGCACTCTTGCTTCTCGGAAGAAGCGGGGCCGATTTTCCTTCGAGGAATCCGAGAGGCTTTACCGTATACAACGCCTCTTCGCTAGAGCAGTCGAAGTTTTCGATGATGCCGAGATGGCGAGAAAATGGTTGAAAGAAAAAGCCTATGGACTGGGAGAACTCTCACCGCTCGAGTTTGCCGCAACCGAGATCGGTGCCAGAGAGGTTGAAAGTCTGCTGGGCCGCATCGAGTATGGTGTCTTCTCCTGATGGGGATCTGCGCATATCGACTGATAAAGCAAAAACGATGGAAATCGGCGTTCACTGGAGAAGGCGCCAGACTCTACGGGGGGCGATGGAACAGTCAGGGCGTCCCTCTGGTATATACCTCCGATTCATTGGCACTCGCCTGCCTTGAAATCCTCGTCCATCTGCCATCCTCAGATCTATTGCAGGATTACATCTACATAGAAGCCGTTTTTTCTTCCGATTTGGTTGTTAATGCTCAGCTTGTCGACGGCTGGAATGCTCGACCCGTTGCCGCCGCATCGCAGTCGATAGGCGACAGGTGGGTACGTGAAAAGACATCCCCGGTCCTGCGTGTTCCCAGCGTAATCGTCCCCAAGGGCAGCAACTATCTGCTCAATATCTCTCACCCGGATTTCGAGAAGATCACGCTTGGCGATCCGGTGCAATTGGATTTTGATTCGCGTCTGCAGAAGAAGTAAGCAAGTCCCGACAGGATGGCCTGTGGATGGATCGACCCGCTTATACGCCTAAAGTCAGAACCCGGTGTTCCTTTGATAGCACACCCTTGTTGCTAGGCCATAAAGGAATCTGATTACGGAGAATCCTCAGCTATAGTCCCGTTGTCCGGGAGACAGAGGTAAGTTTTCCTGGAAAGACCGAGGAGACTGATTTTTTTCACCGTATTTTGTGAAAATAAATCCGTCTCCCGTATTCCAGCCCAACCGGCAGTATTTATTACCACCTCAACTCGGGCCACCTACTAGAAAACCTGTTGGTTATGGCGCTACGCCGGATCACGCAAATCACCGCGCTTGCCGAAGCCATGGCCGAACTGAAACTGCCCCAGGCACCAGTGTGACCCGTAACGAGGAAGAGCAGATTCAGGTCGATCCCGGGGACAATTCAAGTGGCGCCGGCTTGATGATTTCCATTGAAAAGCAAATAGCAAGACCTGACCCCATTACTTTCCGTTCACGGGAGTTCCCTGGCTGTGAAGCAAGAAGGGCGCCATCCCCTGTGAGGGATGACGCCCATGTTCGGTAGTGCACGCATCATGCATCTATGATGCAGCGGGACCGGTTACTGCTTTTTTTGCTCTTTGTCCATTTCAGTTTGCTTCTGCTTGTTTTTCTGCATGGACTGGTCGTCCTGCCATGCCGGTGCTACACCGTAGTGGCTTTCAATCTTCTGGTTCCATTGTTGTTGGCTCAACTTCGGCTTGTCGTTGCTGCTGAACTGAGGAGACTGCTTGAAGGTTTTGCCGTCGATGGATGCCTGCAGTCTGTCTTTTTCCTGGCTGGTGCGGATCAGTTCAGCCGGGATCGGGTGCAGCTTATTCTGGTCTCCGCGAACGATAGCATAGAGAATGGCATCTTGATTCTCGCTGAGATAGAGATCGTTTAAGGTTCCAAGCTCCATACCACTCTGGTCTACCACCTTGCGGTCGAAGAACCGCGTGGCTTCCTGTGGCTGGACGTTGGCAAGGGATTTGCCCTGCATGGAATGCTGCTTATCGGCTTCACCAAGTTGTGCGTCTTGTTTTTTGTCCGTTTGTGTCTGAGCACCGGCAAGAGAGCCCAGCTGTTTGTCCTGTTTCTGTTGGTCGCTGCCGGCGGTTTGCAGGCGCTTCTTATCGCCCTGCTTGTCCTGTTCCATCTTACTGGTAACCTGGACCTTGGGCTCGCCCATCTTCTCGACCTTGACCTCGGCCTGGCCCTGCTGTTCCATGTTGACCTGCGCCTTGTCGGACTCAGCTATGCGTACCTCAGCCTTGCTTTTGTCCACGGATATCGAGGGCTTTTGCAACTGGACTTCAATCTCGGGTTTCTTCTGCTGTACCGTGACTTTGGGATCCTGCTGGCTGACATCAACCTTGGGGTTTTGTTGCTGTACCGTCACTTTGGGTTTGGGCTGGGTTACCTGCACCTTGATTTTGGGAGGCTGCTGCTCCACCATGACCTTGGGCGGCTGCTGGGTGACTGCTACCTCGGGGCTGGGTTGTTCTACCTGTACCTTGGGTTTGGTCTGGGCAACTTTTATCTTTGTACCCGATTCCTCAACCCGTACGACACCACTTTTCTGGCCCTGCTTTTCGCTCATCCCTTGCTGGTCAGGCTGCTGCTTTTTTTGTTGATCCATCGCCAGGGACTTGCTCTTGCTTTTATCCTGCTGGTTTTTATCCTCTGTCAGGTATTGCTTTTCCTTTTGATTCTGCTGCGATTCAGTCTGGGCGATATCCTGCTGCTCTTCCTCGTTCTGAATGGATCCCATCTGCTGCTGGTCTTTTTGAAAACCCTCCTGGGAGTGGATTAGAATATTTTTTTGCGTATCCATACGTAGATTGTTCCAGGAGATTCGCTGTTCCTCCTCTCCCAATCCGAGAAAGCCACCGTCTTCGATGATGACGGCTTCTATTTTGCCGCCGCTTTGCAGGACTTCATCGACGGTGCCGATTTCTTCACCCTGTTGGTTTTCTACTGTCATGCCCTTGAGCTTCTCCAGTTCTATGGCAGCTGCCGGCAAAGAAAGGCTGAGCGCTATGGCAAAGGATATGCCGAGTGTGCCGAGATAGGTCTTTTTCATACTGTTACCTCCATTGAGTGATTGGGCCGGTGGATTACCTGTTGGTAGAATCCGGGGCCATTTTTCTTATAGTATTTACTGTGTGTTACTATCTCCGCCCTGCCGTTCACCGATGCATGTAATGATGCCGCACCCTTGGTCGCTGACGAGGACGTCTTCCCAGTTCTTCTCTCCTCTCGAGATACCTCCCGTTGAGGCTGGTATCTGTTTCTCTTTGGACTGCAGTCCGTTTTCTTTCTATGGCGAAGGACTTTCAACAACTGTGCCAGTTGCTGGCAGTGGGCGTGAATGTGTATCGGTTCAGGCCGTTTTGACGGCGCTGTTTGTCTGGTGCTAGGTGGTTAGTTGCATGAAATTATATGGTCATTTCTTGTCGCTGGCAGATCCGAGAAGAGGTTTGCTGTGCCTGTAGAGGTCAGCAACTTGCCTGTGCGCGAGGGGAGGTTGGCCTCAAAAGGCGTTATCTGCCGGGAGTGTCCAACCCCACCACCAGGACTGAAGAGGCGGGGATTTCCGGGGGAGAAGGATCGAATCCAGAGAAACCGGACTCACCCTGCAATCAGCTGCCTCGGCGTTGCGGATGGCAGTCGTATCGGCTGCAACCACTCATGAAAAGAGCACCTCTGTCTCTCTGGAATTGGCTAGGATGAGTTCGAGGATAATACAATTGAATTATTCAAAGAACGTAATGGATAGGGCTGTTCGAAGTCGGGTTGAAGTAGGCGAATGAAACAGATTTACAACCTCAATATGCAGGGTTGTATATAGGGTTACGCGTTCTTCAGCCGGAAATTTCTGTTTAGGACGGATATTAGTGGATAGTTTGCAGGGAGCTGATGACCCACTGGAAATAATTTGTCGTAACGTTAGGGTAGCTTATAAAGCGATGTCCGCTTACCTGTGATCGCATCTGTGCTCTTTTTTTTCCATTCGATCTTCGCTCAACTCCCGCCCAGAGCACTCTCTTTTATCTGCGGAAGTCCAGAAATTTGGGAATTATTCCGCTTTTACTTGGAGGGGGGCAGGCCTGGTTATTTGATTTCTCCCCTTCTCTTTGAATTACCCTGCTTACTGTCGAGTCGTGCAGATTGAGGTGGCTGGCTACAGGGTCGTATCTCCTGGTAGTACAGTGTCTCATCCGGATCCTCTTTATAGAAAACGGTTTGGTACTTCGACAAATAGCAAGACCTGAGTCCACTTCTCCTGTTTATGGCGCTACGCCGGATCACGCCTGACATCTTCTACTACAAAACCAGAGCGGGCCGGGGGATTGATTTCATAACCGAACGGCAGGGGACAGACCCCGTGCTTATTCAGGTGTGTGAATCGATGGCCGTCCAGCAAACCCGCAAACGGGAAATTACCGCGATTGCCGAAGCCATGGCCGAACTGAGACTGCCCCAGGGCACCATTGTGACCCGTAACGAGAAAGAGCAGATTCAGGTCGATCCCGGGACAATTGACGTGGTGCCGGCTTGGCGGTTTCTGCTGAACAGCAAATAGCACGACCTGCCCCCTCCTCCCTTTCCCGCGCAGCTGCCGCAGTTCCTCTTGATCATTCACACCTTGGTCACATTTCGGCAAATCCATACTTCGCCATTAGATCGTCCATGTCATCGCCAACGCCCCAGCCCCAGTTGCGGCCTTCGCTCCAGATGCGTTCAAGCCGTTCAACAAAGGCTTCCTGCTGGCTTGCCTCAAGCACAACAACCGCTTTCAGCGCCTGCTCGAACATGCGCACAAGCGCATTGAAATAGCCCTCGTCATCCATGCCGCATTCGTCGAGCAGGGCCATGCAGGATTCGCAATAGAACACCGTCAGCTCCGCAAGCCCTTCCGGCCGTCCGATGGCTTTCTTGTAATCGGAGATCGCCTTCTTGGCCTTGGCCACCGAAATATCCTGATTGCGCATCACATCCGGACAA
>CAKZOA010000311.1 GCA_937132035.1 uncultured Desulfobulbaceae bacterium
ACGCCATGAAAGAACAAATCATCAATTATGAGACCTTTATCCGGGTATCCAACGCCATCTCTCACTCCAAAGAGCCGGAAGAGATTGCTTTGATGACGGTGGAAGGAATCAAGACGGCGCTTGCTATAAAAGGTTGCGCCCTCTTTCTGCTTAACAGCAAAACCCAGGAACTGGAGGTTGCATCATCATATGGCTTGAGCGAGGAGTATCTCAATAAAGGGCCTGTCAGTGCTTTGCATTCAATCGCCGAATCATTGAAGGACGGTCCTGTGGCCATCTTTGATGTTGCCGACGACCCCAGGCTGCAGTACCCGGAAGAAGCCCAAAAGGAAGGGATAGCATCCATCCTTTCCGTTCCGATCCAGCTGCACGGCAAATTGCTTGGAGCTTTGCGAGTGTATTCGGCTGAGCCATGGGAATTTACGCTCGCTGATGTTAATTTTGTCAGCGGACTTGCCCAGATCGCCGGAATGGCAATAGATATGGCCAGATACAGCAAGGGACTCATGGCAAGTATTGAAGTCCTTAAATCCCTGAGGGAAGCGCAGAGGAGCAGAAACACCAGAAAGACTCCCTATGAGGGTGTACCCAAAAGCTTTTCACCGGAAGAATATTACAAACAGCCCTATTGACACCTATCGAAAAATGCCCTCCGCTAGACAAGCGGCGGAGGGTATTTTCGACACAGCTTCCCGCCTTGTCTAAACCCACTCCGCGGCCAGTATATAATTCTACTGAACACTTTACTTAGTGCTTGACAGGAGAAGAGGGCACGATTAATGTAGGCATATGCACACAAAGTAGAGGGCTGATGTTCACTGCCCTCCTTGGGATAATTGTTGATTTCTTCAGTATTCCCAGTATTGAGAAGCGGGTTGGAACACGTTAATTATTTATTTTTTGTAAAAGGTGAAACGCATGTCGTCCTATAAAGTTGCAGTACCCTCGAATAACCCCGGTGGAATGGAAGCAAGCCGTTCCGATCATTTCGGCCATTCCGATTTATTTACCCTTCTGGAAATTGAAGGGGATACAATTATTGGCGTAAGCACCCATGAAAATGTTGCGCATGATTCAGGTGGCTGCATGGTCCCTGTCAGAGCATTGGCCGAAGCCGGTGTCAAGAAGATGATCGTTGGCGGTATGGGGGCTACTCCTCTGGCAATTTGTTCGGAAATTGGTATGACAGTGTATTATGCCCCCAAAAATGAGTATGGTCTGGTGCGTGATGTGGCTACAGCTTTCGAAGCCGGGGAACTGTCTGTGATGAATGATGACCAAGCCTGTGGCGGTGGGAGTAAGTGCCACCATTGAGCTTGAAAAGGGGTCTTTCTGATACTATCCTGTACCGCTGTGAAAGTGGTACAGGATTTTTTTTCTGAAAAAAAACCTCTATACGTGCCAATTACTTTGGCACTTTCTATTCTTCCCACTACCACCTTCGTAAGGTTTTGTAGTAGTGTGCCACGTAATTTCAAGGAGCAGCGGATCAGAAGAGATCTTTTCACGGACGCCATGAACCACCCCGGGGGATTGGCAGCAGCCGTCCAGGCTGCTGGACACCCGAGAAAAGACCTCTCCCGACCCTTCCTGAGAAGTTCAAGCTGAGGTTAACGATACGTGTATTTCTGATAGTCATCACATTTGATCCGGCACCACCGGGCGGTATGCTGATTACCCCTAATGCTCAGCAACTCCTGTCTCTTCAAGACTATATAGGCTAGGTTTCAGAGGGAGTCAGGTTATCGTATCTCCATGGGAGCTGCGCTTGAGTGTGTTGTGTACTTGGTGAGAGGACTGGCTGATTTTTCAACGGATACTTGCATAAGGCAGATTACAGATGACAAAAGATACGTTTCCGTTCATTGCGGCAATGCTTGGTTTGGTTTTGACTGTGATAGTTTTTAAAGGCAGTGGGCAGGGAGATGATGGAAAGACATTGATTCCCCTTTTGACCCTGCTGCTAATGTGTGAGTTTGGAGCCATTGTGACGGCTATTGGATCCTATCTTGGCGGTAAAAAATTACTGTCTATACGGAAAATTTCTGGTCATACTGCTGTTAGCATTTTGTGCGTGGTGTTATGTATTCAGTTTGTAATTCGCGGTTTCCAGATCTGGCCTCATTGAGGAGGTATATCCTGCCGCAGTAAGACACAGGTTCAAAACAGGGTTGTTTTCTATGACAAGGAAGACAAAACGAACATCACCTTCTATATTGCGGTTTTTGGCGAATGGCCAGAGCCCGGAAGCGGTTTTTGTAGGTGCGGTAGGTCCTGAAGGCATTGCCGGGAATGAAATTGAAGCCCCAGGCTGACGCCTCATCATATACATCACTGCTCCAGACATCCGTCGCCTGCATAGCCAGCAGCGGCGTAATCCTGTCACCGTTTTTATTTCTGCAGTAAAGACTCTTCAGCTGTTCTATGGTCGCCAGCTGCCAGCCGCCACCTCCTGTTTTTAAATGTTTCGCCCAGCGGTGGGCTTCCGGCCAATTGGTATCTTCATCAGGACTGGAAAGCCATTCCATGCCGCTGTAGCAGTCGCAGACGATACCATTGTCATAGGCGGCATAACGCC
This sequence comes from uncultured Desulfobulbaceae bacterium, assembly GCA_937132035.1. Classification (GTDB taxonomy): domain Bacteria; phylum Desulfobacterota; class Desulfobulbia; order Desulfobulbales; family Desulfocapsaceae; genus Desulfopila_A. The sequence goes on from CAKZOA010000311.1 coordinate 2,579, forward strand.
CATCCCTGTCGATTATTCGCGGGATCTTGAAGAGAATCAAACCGCTTTTTTTCTTTTCCGTCGTGCTGATTTTTCTGCGTGGCTCTTCTCTTACTAGCTGCATTCCTCGTTTCCCCCCGATTTGAAATTGTATTTACAACATATATCGGTAGAATGATCTGCTGTGTTTACTTTTATTTAAACTGTAAAGAAGGGGTTTGGACAAAAGTGCGTCTTTGTCCTCTTGCGAAAAGAGTTGGATATTTTATGTGTTGAGAAGGGGCGAAGGATAGCAGGCCATATAGACTCGTCTGAAGGATGAGACGAACTTCCCCATCATTCTTTACTCATCCTTTCGTGTTCATTTATCGCGGAATACAACGCATGCACGGTTCTCAAAGAGGACAACAACAGATGATGGCGGGGTGGAGTACTGGAAACAGCACCATTACTCCGCTGTTTCCAGTACACGGGCAAGATATCGTCAGTTGCCTTGTTCCTGAAGGTAATCGTCGTACATTTTTTCGAAGGCCAGCTTGTGTTCCTTTTCCTCCTGCACCAGCAGGTTGAAGAGTTTTTCGGCATCGTTGTCGTCGGTTTTTGCAGCCATGTCGGCATAAAGCTTCACCGACATCTCCTCGCGCTTCATGGCAAGCGTCATGATGTCCTCGATGGGCATGCCTTCCTGGTACTCCTGGTCGGTAAGGTAGTCGCTGATCTTCAGATCCTGGATTTCCTTGAGTTCGTAGGAGTCTATGGCTTTTTTGTTTTTCTTGAGACCGGTCAGCAGCTTGACGTGCTTTCCTTCCTCCTGGGCCAGTTCCCTGAAGGTCTCTTTCAAGGAAGAAATGGATTCTTTCTTGCTGAGATCCGTATAAAAGCCGACGGCTTCCTTCTCCTTGTCTATGGCAAACTGCAAAATTTCGTCAACGGATGCGAAATTCATAGCTCCTCCCAATAAAATGAGTATGCGCCTTCGAAGGAATTGCTCCTTTGAAGGCGCGGATATCAGTATGATGGTTGAACGGACGCAATCGTCAAATCGTCTGTTATGCCGTTACCTTGGCAATATGCTCGTGGATGGCATCGCGCGGTACGTTGCAAATGGCGGAAACCTGTTTCGGGTCATTGCCCATGCACAGGGCGAGCAGCTGATTATAGTCAAAAACCGGAATCTTGTACTTCTCTTCTCCTATCTGCTTGTTGATGGTGTTCTGGAC
>CAKZOA010000312.1 GCA_937132035.1 uncultured Desulfobulbaceae bacterium
TTGTCGGCCCCTTCAATCAACTCAGGCCGCCTGGCCAGCACCAACCGCGCCGCCATCTCCGCGGCCCCGGCCGTCAACCCGGCGCATTGCCGGAAATGGGCACTTGGGTCGTGCTTCACTTTTTGAATCAGCGCCCGGCAGCAGGTAGCGCCGTTGGCGGCCCTGAATGCATCGTGCAGTTGCCGGGCTCCGTGGCGCATGCGTTTGCGGTTTCGGTGGGGCTGATCGCCACCGACAAACAGGCCGCAGGCTAAAACGGCGCCGCTCAGGGCCCCGCAGATACAGCCGCTGTCTCCCATGGCGGCGCTGAACGGAGCGGCCACGGCAACGGCCTGATCGTCGCTCAGGCCGCCGCCAAGGGCCTTGTTCAAGGTGACCACGACCGACTCGGCACAGAGCAGCTGGCGGGTGAGGTACAGATTTTCCGCGCGCTGTTTGATCTGGGCGATAAGTGCCTCGGCCTCGGTGGACTGGATATTGTCCTGCTTTGTCATCATGGGAATGCGCATCATATGCGCTCCGTTACTCGACCGTGGCCACGGGATAATCGGCCCCTTTCCAGGCAAAAATACCGCCCGGATAACGATAGACGTTTTCGTAGCCTTGCTTGACAGCCCAGGCGGCGCCGTTGTGGCTGCGAGTGCATTTGACGAAGCCGCAGTAGATAACGATGGTTTTGTCTTTGTCCTCGCCCAGCAGTGTCGCGTAATCTTCGCGGGTTTTACCGGCGGTTTCCTCGACCTTCCATTCCTTCATGTCTGGAATGGGAAACAGGAACTGAACCGCGCCGGGCACATGTTGCTTTTTGTAGCTGTCCTCGTAGGGCATGGTATCGACGATCAGCATCTCTTTGCCGGAATCCATCCATTTTTTCAGTTCTTCGGTGGTTACCACGTCATAGCCGCCGCGTTCGACTTCGCGGAGCAGTTTGACTGCGGCCGCTTCCTTTTCCACTTCCTGTTCAAATTTGTTGTCAAGAAAGGCTCCGGCAGGAGCCGCCATCCCGGCAAGCACACAGACAACCAGTGACATTTTCAGCAACGTTTTACCTATACGCATCTTCTTTTCTCCTTTTACTGAGCAGTTGAGTAACTTGAGCAACACTGTCCATAACTCCGAGCGGCTCCTGGCGACGATACAGGCGCCAGCCATACATGAAAAAAACTCCGACCATCATGACCAGATCCCGAAAAAAGGCCAATCTCAGACCGTGGAAGGCCTCGGCTTCCGGGTCTTCGGGCCCGAAACAGCCGCAGTCCACATCCAGGCCCATGCCGATGGCGTAGGCCAGTATCGCCAGAAAGAGCAGCAGCAGGACGGCGATCAGCGCCAGGCTTCCGCGGATGTCCATTAGCAGGCCGATACCGGCTATGATCTCCAGCAGCGGTAAGACGATTGCCACAGGCATCAGCAGCACCTCGGGGACGATGCCGTAGGCCTCGATCAGAATGGCGAAAATGAGTGGATCCAGCAACTTGGTAGCACCTGCATAGATAAAGAGGATGCCCAGGACCCATCGACAGAGTATATAGCTTCCGTCCAGGATATTCATATGATGATATATTCACTCACCGCAGCCTCTCGTTTCGAAGGGGGCGGCTCTTTTTTGCCAGGCGATCGAGGATGCCGCCGAGACCGTATGTCATATTGGATTCATTAGGTACCATAGATAATTTTTATTAGTCAAATTGGAAAACTGAATGGGTCTGGGGGGGATGGATCGGCATTTTCAATACCCTGCCTGTTACTCTCTCTTGTTTCTGCTGCGGACTCAGCGGAGAACCATGCAACACTCTTTGCGACACTCTGTAGTTTTGCTCTGGACGGACGCCGCCAGGGATATCCCGCAGGCAAATTCAGGATGGACGGAAAGGAGGAGTTCTTTCGCAAAAATTATGTATTGTACTGCGATGAAAGGAAGAAAGTGAATGGAATTTTCAGGATGCGGTGATTGACTCTTAAGGTATATGATCTGGCGTAGCGGCTCGACCGGCTCGGGCCGGTCACTTTCAGTCGTCTTTGTGTTCCTCGAAACACGTGGGGCAGATGCCGTGGGAAAGCATGGCACCGCTTTTTCTGGATATGTACGTTTCAACAGACATCCATTCACCTTTTCCCGGCACCATATGCGTATCATCCCGTATGCTTTTGCAGTAGGCACAGATTGGCAGGATGTCTTCATACAGTCGTATGGTTCGCAATGCCTCCTGTTTTTCGATAAAGCGGGCAATTCTCAGAGAAAGCTCTTCGGGGCTGCAGGGTTTGAGCAAATAATCATCGGCTCCCTGTCTTAAAGATTCGATTGCCGATTCCATGTCACCGTAACCGGTGAGTATGAAAACGCCGGTATGTTGATTGACGCATTTCACTTTCTGCAGGACATCGATTCCATTGAGGTGCGGCATGATCAAGTCAGTGACCACCAGGTTGTATTCATTCTTCTCCAGCAATGTGATCGCCTGGTGGCCATCTTCGGCTTTGTCGACCGAGAATCCCTGACATTCAAGATCCCGGGATAATGACGCACGAATAACCTCTTCATCATCGACCACCAGTATCTTCTTTCTGAGTTTCATTTGTTCTCCTGCGTGGAAGAAGAATTCTGAAAGTCGAACCCTTTTGGGGCTCACTCTCAACGACTATTTTTCCCTGGTGACGGCGTATTATCCCGTAACTGACCGACAGCCCCAAACCAATTCCCTTGACCTCTGCCCTGGTGGTGAAAAACGGGTCAAAAATCCGTTGTACGGTTTCGGCATCCATTCCTTTGCCGTCGTCGGTTATGTCGATGAAAACATGGCCATCTGTCGTACCCGTCTTTATTATTATCGTACCGTAAAAGGAACAGGCATCCACGGCATTGTTGAGAAGATTGAGCAAGACCTGCTTGATCTGATCGGCCACCGCATGGACATGCGGCAAGCCGGGTTGAAAATGTGTCGTAACACTGAGTTTTTTGGTATTGAACAGATGGTTGCAGAGCACCAGCAGCCCTCGTATCGTCGAATGAACATCCATCTGGGCGAAGGTGCCTGAACTCGGCCGGTTAAAATCATGCAGTGAGCCAATAAGATCTTTCAGTCGGGCGCACTCCCGTATCGCCATGTCGATGAGTTCCGCGTCCTCTTCGTCATATACTGCGCGGTTTTTGATGCCATGAATAATATTAGTGATCCCTGCCAGAGGATTATTGAATTCATGAGCTATCGAGGCTGAAAGCACGCCCATGGCCTGCATCTTGGTCGCGTGCTGGAGCTGTTTTTCAAGACTGAGCTGTTTTTCAAACGACTGCTTCATTCCCTCCAAATATTGACTGTTTTTGAGGGCGATAGCGGCGAATTCACCAAAGGTCGTGGAGAGTTTGGCATCACGTTCGGAAAAATTACCGTCTTTGTTGGCAATGCCTATGATACCGACCGTTTGTTGGTCGATATTTAACGGGGCGAACAGCACATTGTCAAGCTGCACATGTCCCTGAGGCATATGCTGCATCCACTCGCTGTTGTTGAAATTATTGTCATATACTGAAGCCCCGGAGGAATACGCCAGGGCCCGGAGACCTCTGATAACCATAGGTAGCTCGGGATCCACCGTACAGGACCGGCCGCCGGATTCAAGAAAAAGCACCTCGTTCTCTTCGCCGGCATCGTCTAAAAGAGCGACGTAGCCACTCGTCGCACCCGTGACTCTGCAGCAGGAATCAAATATTTTTCTGGCGCAGGACTGGAAGTCGGTCATCGAAAGAACTGCCTTGCTCGCCAGCAACAGTTCATCGAGTTCTTCCTTACTGGGATGCTTTGTCTGGGGTGTAGTTTTCAATAAAAAACTCCCGCTATTAAGGAGATCATGCGGCATGGCGGCCGGCGGCGGTTACGTAGAGTACCCCTCAAAATATCTTACCACTCAATGTCGAGACACAAAAAGAAAAATTTTCTGAGGATACTGAAAAGGAGCAGCCAGATCACCTTTCAGGGACTTGACAGCCTCCAGAGTCGTTATACTGAATGTGGCGTTGAAAATGGACAATAATCAGCCGGCCCCCGCGACAGTTACGGAAGAGAGGTTACACTATAAATATACGGGTCGACATGGGAGGTCGTTATGATCGGGGCAATTGCCGGAGACATTATCGGTTCCATCTACGAGGCGAGAGGGATCAAAACCAAGGATTTTCCGCTTTTCAGCGAGGGTTGCCGTTTCACCGACGATACGGTGCTCACCGTGGCCGTAGCCGAGGCTATTCTCGAGGGCAGCGGCTACCGGGACTCGATTCGCCGGATCGGCCGGCGTTACCCTTACGCAGGGTACGGTGGCTCGTTCAACCATTGGCTGCAGGGAGAGGATCCCAGTCCCTACAACAGCTGGGGCAACGGCTCGGCGATGCGGGTCAGTCCGGTTGGTTTCGCCTTTTCCAGTGAAGAAGAGGTGCTGCATCAGGCTCGGCTGACAGCCGAGATCAGCCACAATCACCCCGAGGGCATCAAGGGCGCGCAAGCTGCGGCACTGGCGGTCTATCTGGCCAGAACCGGCTGCGGCAAGGAGGAGATAAGAGCACGAATCGCCGAGTTCGGCTACAATCTTGTACGCAGCATTGATGAAATCCGTCCCAGCTATACCTTCGATATCTCTTGCCAGGGTACAGTGCCGGAGGCTGTTATCGCCTTTCTCGACTCCGACTCCTACGAAGATAGTGTGCGCAACGCCGTATCGCTGGGAGGAGACGCCGACACGCTTGCCTGCATCACCGGCGCCATCGCCGAAGCCTTCTACGGTGAAGTACCGGAAACTATCCGCACCAAGGTTGCCGATCTGCTCCCATCCTATCTTTCGAACATCACACAAGCTTTCTGCGAGAAGTACTGCTAGATATCAGGAGCCTGTCAGTGAAAAAGTGCAATTCTCCGACACACTCCTTGCGGCGGCTGTTGCCAGGGACCGCCAGGCGCCTGCGAGAAAAGGCTTGCAGTGGTATTGACATCGGTGATATTATTTATATGGAACAAGGTTTCGCGTGACGAAACAAACGGGTGCTCTAACTCATGTCAGGCAGGGGTGCCGGCTTGATGACAACATGCCGGGATTACAGTCATAGATCTTTTCTTTGCGGCCGGCTGCAAAAAACTGCACGCCTGTTGATTCCCTGAGAGTACCATTCTACTTCACGCTGTGTTAGAGGGACGTTTATGGATAATCGGATTGCCAGCCGAAACCAGTCTCCATCACCGGCGTCCACGGCGCTTACGGATACAATCACTTTGCCTTTGGAAATCCGCGTCCATGGCAGAGGCGGGCAGGGCGGCGTAACCTGCGCCAAGCTCATCGCCGGCACCTACGCCCAGCAGGGCCTCAAGGTCCAGACCTTCGGCGATTACGGGGCCGAGCGGACCGGGGCGCCTATTCGGGCCTTCGCCAGGGTAGACCGGACGGACATTAAAAACCGTAACAAGGTCTACCGGCCGGATCATCTGCTGGTTCTCGACACAGGTCTGCTGGGTTCGAACCTGCTCGAAGGCGTCTCGCCGGGAGCGAGTATGCTCATCAACTCCAGTGAAGACCCTGAGTTGCTGCACCAGCGCTACCCCGGCTATCGTCTGGCCGTGGTTGATGCCACCGCCATAGCCAGGAAACACGGCATCGGCACCAGTGCGCTGGTCATCATCAACACCACCATTGTCGGTGCCTATGCCGCGTTCATGGATCTGCCCATGGAGGCGGTGCGGGCCGCCTACGAATTCTTCGGGCGGGCCGACGACTACGACGCCGCGGTGGAAGCAGGCGAGTCGGTCAGGATCTTCGAGCCTTGCGAATTTTCGGAGGTAGACAGCGAAAAGGCAGGCGAAACCCCGGCCCCGCAAGAGGTTCTGCCGCTCACCCAGCACCGGCTGGATATCCCTACCGAACTGAAGACCGGAGCCTGGTCGACCCAGACCCCGAGTTACCAGGAGTATGCGGCCCCCTGTTCGCTTGCCTGTCCGGCGGGCAATGACGTGGTCGGCTTCATCCAGACCTTGAGGGAAGAAGGCGTTGCCGCCGCGGCCAGTCTGCTGCGGAAAACCCAGGCGCTGCCCTCGGTCTGTGGGCGCGTCTGCCCGGCTCCATGTATGAGCGCCTGCAACCGCGAATTCTACGACGGTCCGGTGAATATCCGCAGTCTCGAGCGCTGGATAGCTGACAACGACAGCACGGAAATCATTGCCGAAGCAGATGCTAATCCGGGAAGCTTTGCCGTGATCGGCAGCGGGCCGGCGGGGCTCAGCGCTGCGTTTCACCTCGGCGTCCGCGGCCAGCGGGTAACCCTTATTGAAAAGGACGCCAGGCCTGGCGGCGTCCTGCGCACCGGTATCCCTGCCTACCGGCTGCCGGAAGCGGTTCTCGACCGTGACATCGACAGGATATTGCGCCTTGGGGTGGAGGTGCGAAGCAACACAGAGGTCGATGGCGAAGAGATGGCCCGTCTGCTCGAGGAATTCGACGGCGTCATCGTCTGCAAAGGCCTTGGCCTTTCCTTTGGGCTGGAGGCCACCGGCGCCGGACTCGAGGGTGTGCACCAGGGTCTGGAGTTTCTCGCAGAGAGCAAGGAGCGGCAGGCAAGGCTTGCCGGCAAAGTAATCGTCGTTGGCGGCGGCAACACCGCCGTCGATTGTGCGCGCAGCGCCCTGCGCTCCGGTGCCGGTTCGGTCAAGCTGGTCTACCGCCGGTCGCGTCAGGAGATGCCCGCCATCGACGAGGAGATCGAAGAAGCGCTCCATGAGGGAGTGGAGCTGCAGACCCACCGCCAGCCCGTAGCCTTTGTCGGCCAATCGCGGCTGAGCGGCATGGTGCTGGCCGAGGTCGATCCGGGCCCGGTCGGCGAAGACGGGCGCTGCAGCCCCGTCGTCTCCGAGCGCACCATGGAGCTCGACTGCGATATAGTGCTATTGGCTCTTGGCCAGGAGAAGCGGCTCGATCTGCTGCCTGAGGGGGCGGAAATCCGTGAAAACAGGGCCTGGCGGGGCGATGCACCCCTGCAGCTCTGGCTAGCGGGCGATTGCCTTACCGGCGAGGGAACGGTGGCGCATGCCATAGGCAACGGCCGCAGGACGGCGCTGGCAGCGCTTGCCTCCTACAGGGGCGAGGAGGAGCCGCCGGATAAAGAGTATAAATCGACGGTGGCCCCGGCCCATATCCGCTTTTCTCACTTCCCGGTTATACCGCCGCAGCGGGATAGACGCCAGCCGGCCGGTTCTCTGCGCGACAACTTCGACGAGGTCAATCTCGGCCTGCCGGGACCAGGGGAGGCCGAGCGCTGTTTTTCCTGCGGCCGCTGCACCCGCTGCGACACCTGCCTGGTCTTCTGTCCCGACGGTGTCATCTTCCGGGATGAAAAAGGGTACGAAATCGATCGCAACTACTGCAAGGGTTGCGGCATATGTGTCGCCGAGTGTCCGCGGCGGGCCATGGAAATGATCGATAAATGACACGATCCGCACAGGCGACCAGCCGGGTTGCAGAAAACAGCGGCTGCTCCGCATGAGGAGGAAGGTATGGGAGTCCAACTGATCAGCGCCAATCACGCGGCGGGTCTTGCCGCTACACTTGCCGGCCGTGCCAACCGGGGAGGGCGCGGCTTCTGCTGCGGCGTCTATCCCATAACCCCGGCCACCGACTGCATGGAATATCTCTGTGCCCAGACCATAGAGAGGAGCAAGGTGGTGCGGGTGGAAAGCGAGCACAGCGCCATGGGGGTCTGCATCGGCGCATCGGCAGCGGGAGCGCGGAGCTTTACCACCACCTCTTCCAACGGCCTGGCCTATATGGCGGAAAACTGCATCACCGCCGCAAGTCTCAGGCTGCCGGTGGTGATGGTCGTCGCCAACCGCACCATGGGCCCGCCATGGAATATCTGGGCAGATCATGGTGATTCCCTGATGCTTCGCGATCTCGGCTGGATACAGTTCTACTGCGCCGATAACCAGGAGGTTTTCGATACCGTCCTCGCAGGCTTTCGGCTGGCCGAAGATGCAGAGGTGATGATGCCGGTAATGGTCTGCATGGACGGCTTCACCCTTTCACATACCATTGCCCAGATCGAGGTGCCGGAGCAGGCGGAGGTGGATGGCTTTTTGCCGCAAACAGACATCCCCCATCGACTGGGAAGCACTCCCCGCACACTGGGCCAGATCGAGGTGGCCCACCAAATTGCCTCCCACCGCCGCCAGCACCATGATGCCATGTCGACGGCCTTCGATGTCTACGCCAGGGTCCAGCTGGACTTTGCCGCCGGCATGGGCCGCACTCTTGCCGATCCGGTGATCGCCTACCAGTGCGACGATGCCGAGACTGTGGTTATATCCATGGGCACCATCGGCGCTACTGCCGAGCAGGTGGTCGACGATCTGCGCCGGGAGGGGCAGCGGATAGGTTCTCTGCGGTTGCGGATGCTGCGGCCCTTTCCGGTGGAGATGTTGCGAAAACACCTGGCTCCTGCCAGGCGGGTGGTGGTGATCGACCGCGACATCAGTCTCGGCTATGGCGGGGTCCTCTGGGGCGAGGTGAGTTCCGTTGCCGGCGGAGATAAACTCGTCCAGAATTATATGGCCGGCATGGGCGGCGGCGATGTCCGGCCCCACCATATCAAAGGCATTATCGCCGATATCTGCGGCCGTGAGGCCGCCGGCAGGCCGGTAATCATGGAGGACCTGCAATGAGAGAGCCGATTTTGGGAGGTATAGCCCAGACCGAGCAGGGTCGCAGCCGCCCCTTTTTGCGGGCCGGCAATATGAACTGCGGCGGCTGCGGCATGTCCAACATCCTGCAGTTGCTCAGCCACGCCATAGCCGGTCGTAATGTCAAACTGGTTATTCCCGCCAGCTGCGGGGCAATTACCGCCGCCGTCTATCCCCATTCCGCCTTCGATGTGCCGGCGATTCTCACGACCTTCGCCTCGGCGGCGTCGGTGGCCACCGGTCTGGCCTCGGTGGCGAGAATCAACAATGAAGACACCCGGGTGATCTGCCTGGCCGGCGACGGCGGCACCTACGACATCGGTCTGGCCACGCTTTCGGCTGCAGCGGAACGCAATGAAAATATTCTCTATATCTGCTATGATAACGAAATATACGGCAACACCGGCGGCCAGCGCTCTTCCTCGACTCCGGCCGGGGCAACGACCGCCAGCACCCCCGACGGCAAGACGGAGGCCAAAAAGGACATCATGGCTATCATGGCCGCCCACCGCATACCCTATGCGGCAACGGTGTCGATTGCTCATGCCGATGATGCGGTAAAGAAGATGCGCACGGCCCTCGATACCGGCGGCTTTCGCTTTCTTCATATTCTTTCGCCCTGTCCCACGGGCTGGAAATCGGAACCGGCCATGGGCATCGAGCTGGTCCGGCTGGCGGTGCGCTCCGGTCTTTTTCCGGTATATGAGATAGTTGACGGCGAGCGGTATCGGATCAGTATTGAACCGGATTTTTCCGATGAGGCCCTGGCGATGTATTTGAGCCTGCAGCGCCGGTTCAGAAAATCGGGGATCACCGAAGCCGGCCTGCGGCCTGGAATCGAAAAATACTGGCATGGTCTGCGGGCGCTCAGCGGCAGGATCGTACCGGCACGCAGACTGTGAGACAGAGCAGGACGGAAAAAGAACACCACCAGGGTCTGATGAGGGGGGTACCATGAGAAAATATGTAGGCGAGCGCATTCAGAAGCTCCGGGAAGCCCAGGGGCTCAGCCGCGAACGGGTAAGCTATCTGGCCGGCGTGCCGGTGGAGAGTATCGAAGAGTATGAAAACGGCCGCGCCGTCCCCTCCATCGGCGTGGTCATCAAGATTTCGCGGGTGCTCGGCTTCAAGGCCGAAGGCATGCTCCAGGGCGGGGCTACCGTTTCCGAGGCGATCACCATCTGCCGCGCCGGCGAGTCTCTGGCCGGCGAGCAGGGCAACACCGACCAGAGTTACGGGTATTCTTCGCTCACCCGTCCCGGCACCGGCGGTCACATCATGGCCCCCTTCCTGCTGAGTTTCGATCCGAAAACGCCTGCCGGACCGCCTATCAACCATGACGGCCAGGAGTTCGTCTATATTCTCGAAGGCAGCATTGAGCTCTATTACGACGGGACGACTTACACGCTCAACCAGGGCGACAGCGCCTATATCGATGCCTCGAAACCGCACACCTTCCATGGCGTCGGTGGGAGCATAGCGCGGATGATTGCCGTGGTCAGCTCATAATTTCAACTCTTTATCACTACCAAATTCGAGATCTAATACGACCCCTACTGAGAAGTTCAAGCTGATGTGAACGATACCTGTATTTCTGGTAGTCATCACATTTGACCCGGCACCACCGGGTGGTAGGAAAAGTTTATAGGTGAAAAGTTACGCACATGTTGACATGTGTCGACGTGTGACATATTTTAAATAGGAACTGATTCTTACCAAATAGGGAATTATGAAGACTGAGATGCCAGAAGTAGACCGACGCATGAGCCATTTCGAAACGGTTTGCCGGGAAGAAGGGCTCAAGCTGACACACCAGCGGCGGGAAATTTTCCGGGAGATCGCCCAGGCGGGGGATCATCCGGATGCCGAAGTGATCTACCAGCGCGTCCGTGAGCGCGTACCGACGGTGTCGCTCGATACCGTCTACCGCACCCTGTGGATGCTCAATGACCTCGGCCTGGTGAAAACGCTCGGATCGGTCCGGGAGCGGACCCGCTTCGATGCCAATCTGGAGAGCCACCATCATTATGTCTGCAGAAAGTGCGGCCTGACACGCGACTTCGTCAGCGATGAACTCGACAATATCGAACTGCCCGCTTCGCTGTACTCGTTTGGAGATATAGATGTAACGCATGTCGAGGTGCGGGGCCTCTGCCGGGAATGTGCTCGGAAATAAAATACACGAGATATTGATACCAGTATATCGTACTTGATATTCCGGTAGGATCTTCAGCTACACCATGTATCTGTGAGTATCTGCGGTGGATATCGATCGATCAAAAAATGCATAGTGAGTACCTACAACCAATGGAGGAACACGTATGAGTAATGATAGTAAATGCCCGGTCACGGGAGCAGCCGGCAAACCCTCAACGAGCGGTAGATCAAACCGGGAGTGGTGGCCGAACCGTCTGAATCTCGATATCCTGCGCCAGCACAGTTCCAAGGCCGATCCCATGAACGAGGATTTCAATTATGCCGAAGAATTCAAGACCCTGGACCTTAAAGCCGTCAAGAAGGACCTGCACGCTTTGATGACCGACTCCAAAGAGTGGTGGCCGGCCGATTACGGCCATTATGGACCGATGTTCATCCGCATGGCCTGGCACAGCGCCGGCACCTACCGCACCGCTGACGGTCGCGGCGGCGGAGGCACCGGCAACCAGCGCTTTGCCCCGGTCAACAGCTGGCCTGACAACGTCAACCTCGACAAGGCCCGTCGCCTGTTGTGGCCCATCAAACAGAAATACGGCCGCAAGATATCCTGGGCCGATCTGATGATTCTTACCGGCAATGTGGCCCTGGAATCCATGGGGTTCAAGACCTTTGGTTTTGCCGGCGGACGCGAGGATATCTGGGAACCGGAAAAGGACATCTATTGGGGGGCCGAGGATACCTGGCTCGACGACCAGCGCTACTCAAAAGATCGCCAACTGGAAAATCCCCTGGCCGCCGTGCAGATGGGCCTCATCTACGTTAATCCGGAAGGGCCCAATGGCGAGCCAGATCCCGTAGCCTCCGGCCGTGACGTGCGGGAGACATTTGCACGCATGGCCATGAACGATGAAGAGACGGTCGCCCTCACCGTTGGTGGCCATACCTTCGGCAAGTGTCACGGCGCAGGAGATGCCTCGCTGGTCGGGGCGGAGCCTGAGGCCGCCGGCCTCGAAGAGCAGGGTCTTGGCTGGAAGTGCGGCCACGGCAGCGGCAAGGGCGGGGACCAGATCGGCAGCGGACTGGAAGGTGCCTGGACGCCGACGCCGACCCAGTGGGACATGAGTTATCTGGACATGCTTTTCGGCAACGAATGGGAACTGACCAAAAGTCCTGCCGGTGCCTGGCAGTGGACGCCGAAGGAAGCGACCGACAGCAATCAGGCGCCGGCGGCCGACGATCCGTCGAAGCGGGTACCGATTATCATGACCACCGCTGACATGTCGATGCGCATGGATCCAATCTACGAACCTATCGCCCGCCGCTTTCATGAGAATCCTGAGGAGTTGGCGGATGCCTTTGCCCGTGCCTGGTACAAGCTGACTCACCGGGACATGGGCCCGAGCTCCCGTTACCTTGGCCCGGAAGTGCCCGAAGAGGACCTGATCTGGCAGGATCCCATTCCGGAGGTCGATCACGACCTGATCGATGACAAGGACATCGCCCACCTCAAGGCCACGATT
>CAKZOA010000313.1 GCA_937132035.1 uncultured Desulfobulbaceae bacterium
CGGTGCCGGTTCGGTCATCTATGCTCTGCATCACCAGCAGGACATCTGGAAGATGGGCGGCTTGAAGACGAAAATGCCTATCACCTACTGGACCATGCTTATCGGCTGCCTGGCGCTGGCCGGCTGCCCGCTGCTCTCCGGTTTTTTCAGCAAGGATGAGATTCTCTATATGGCGCTGGCCACTGGTCATCCCGGAATCTGGCTGGTGGGCGTCATTGTCGCCGCCATGACTGCCTACTACACCTTCCGCATGTTCTTTCTGGTTTTTCACGGACAGGCCCGTGACGAAGAGGCCTTTGCCCATGCCCATGAACCGCCCAAGGTCATGACGGTGCCGCTCATCGTCCTCGCAATTGGGGCTGCCCTGGCGGGCTATCTCAATCTGCCGGGTATTTTCGGCGGCGACATGGAGGTGAGTCACTGGCTCAGTCCAAGCCTGGTCGAACACCACGGTGAGGGCAGCCACGGCCTTGAACTTCTGGCCGTGGCCGCCTCGATTGTCGCCTTTGCCATAGGCATTGTCATTGCCTACAGGAAATACGGCCACGGTGCCGAGGAGCCCGAATATAGAGGTTTTGCTTCTTTTGCCTCTAATCTCTTCTATGTCGATCAGCTCTATCATAAGCTGCTGGTGAGGCCCTACAAGGGGCTGGGTGTCTCGATCAGGAAGAGGCTCGACCCCTATGGTGCAGACCTGCACGTTAAACTCTTGGTCGTGCTCTACCGGTTGCTTGGCAGGATATTCACATTCTTTCAGGTGGGTTATGTTCGGGTCTATGCCATCTACATGGTTATCGGATTGAGCCTGATGAGCCTGTTTCTCTCACAAACACTGAATTAGAGAAGGTGGAATATGTTCGAACATGTCCTCTCCGTGATGATCTTCCTCCCTCTGGTTGCCGGAGTGCTGCTGTTGCTGCTGCCGTTGAGCAGAAACGGTGTGCGGGTCATTGGCCTGGCGCTGTCGGTTATCGTCTTGATTTGCGGCCTCAAGGTCTATGTTGATTTCAGCGGCGGCGGCGGGCTTGAATTCGTCGAGAAGATAACCTGGATCGACACTCTCGGCATTCATTACCACGTTGGCGTCGACGGCATCAGCCTGTTTGTCCTCATGGCGGCTGCAGTGCTCTTCCCCATGGTATTCATGCTGTTTACCGCCAAATCAAGAGCCTACTACTGCACTATGCTCATTGCTCTGGGCGCCATGGTCGGGGCGGTAGTTGCCGCCGATCTCATCCTGTTTTATGTGTTCTGGGAGATCATGCTGCTGCCGATTTTCTTCATGATCGGTCTCTGGGGGGGAGAGAAAAGGGTTGCGGCCACCATCAAGATCACCATCTACACCATCTCCGGATCGCTGCTGATGCTGGCGGCGCTGGTGTACCTCGCCGTCAGTTATCATGCCCAGACCGGCCAGTGGAGTTTTGAGATCGCCAGGATGGCGGTGCTCGATCTGCACGGCGGTTTCGCCCTACTGGCCTTTTTCGGCATGATGGCGGCCTTCGCCATCAAAATTCCGCTCTTTCCGTTCCATACCTGGCTGCCCGACGCCTATAGCGAGGCGCCGACCTCAACCACCTTTATACTCTCGGCCATAATGGCCAAAATAGGCGTCTACGGCGTTATCCGCCTGGTGGTACCTGTGTTTGAAGGGGAACTGGCCAGGTACGCGGTCCTTTTCGCCTATCTTGGCGTCATCGGTCTGATGTATTGCGGCATCGCCGCTATCGGCCAGCGTGATTTCAAGCGCATGCTGGCCTATTCCTCGGCATCACATATGGGCATCATCGCTCTTGGCGTATTCTGTATGAATGTGCAGGCCCTCACCGGCACGCTCTATCAGATAGTCGCCCATGCCACAAGTACCGGGGTTCTCTTTCTTTTTGCCGGAGTTCTCGAGGAGCGCGGCAACAGCCGGCAAATTGAGGATTTCGGCGGCGTCGCCTACAGTGCGCCGATTTTTGCAACATTTTTTGCGGTGGCCATGCTCGCCTCATGCGGACTGCCGGGAACCAGCGGATTCATAGGAGAATTTCTCATTATCCTTGGCGCTGTCAAATACAATATGCTGGTGGGCGTATTGGCCGCCACCTCCCTGGTTATCGGCGTCTGTTATATGCTCTGGATGTTCCAGCGCGTCTTTTTTGAAAAAGCCAACGACAGAACCGCTGCTTTCAAAGACCTGTCGGCCTATGAGACCCTGGTGTTTCTGCCGGTAATTGTACTCATACTTGTCATGGGGATCTATCCACAGCCGTTCATTGCCAAAATCGAACCTGCTGCCCAGAAGCACATTATCCAGATGATAACCACCGGAGAGCCGGCGCTCGCCAAAAACGCGGCTGCTCCCCCATCACACTCCACCATCACACCCTGAGGCGGAAAACGATATGACAGACTTCTTACTCTTGCTGCCCGTGCTTATCGTCGGCGTTGGCGCCATTCTGCTGATGCTGCTCGCCGCCTTCGACAATGTCGAAAAAGAGGTTGCCGCCTACGGTGGTATGGCGGTATTCCTGCTCGGCTTTATTGCTCAGTTGGCAGTGGTTACGGCCGGAGATATCTCTATTTTCGCCAATATATTCAACTCCATGATGGTCGCCAACACCTTCACCCAGGTAGCCGGCCTGATCATCACCGCCTGCGGATTCTTTACCTGTATGAGCTCCCACAGCTATTTCCGGCAGAATCACTTTTTCCAACTCGAATACTATGCGCTCACCGCCTTTGCCGCCTGCGGCATGATGCTGCTGACCATGGCCCAGGAACTCATTACCGCGTTTGTAGCCCTGGAGATAATGTCTCTGGCCATCTATGTCCTTGTCGGTATGCAGAGGAACAACGTCAGAGCCACTGAGGCTGTACTCAAGTATCTGGTTCTCGGGGCCTTTGCCGGCGGCTTCTACACCATGGGCAGTGCGATGATGTACGGGGGGGCCAACAGTACTCATTTCGGCAACATTGGCGAGGTCATAGCCGCCGGCGGCTTTTTCGATCAACCCTTGCTGGTGGTCGGCAGTCTGTTGATACTCGTTGCCCTGCTTTTCAAGGTTGCGGCCTTTCCTTTCCATGCCTGGGTAGTGGATGTCTATGACGGCGCCGCCCTGCCGGTTACCGGTTTCATGGCAACGGCTCTGAAGGTGGCGGTCTTCGCCCTTTTCGCCAACTTTCTCACGCTCGACAGTGGACTCCAGGCCGGCTGGGTGGAATATCTTTTCTACATCGCCATATTCACCATGTTTGCCGGCAATCTCATCGCCATCAGCCAGAACACGCTTAAGAGGATGCTTGCCGCTTCAGGCATTGTTCACAGCGGGTATCTGCTGGTGGCACTGGTGGCCTTTACCAGCAGAGATTTTACCGGTAGTGTCCTCCTCTATTACCTGGCTGCCTATGCCGTTGCCACTCTAGGCATGTTCTGCGCTCTCTCCTATCTCAGCGGTGAGGGAGAAAAACGTCAGAAATTTGAGGATTTCAAGGGCTTGGCAAAAGTACGTCCTTACTCGGCCGCAGCCATTACCGTCTTTCTGCTGTCCATGGCCGGACTACCGCCGACGGTAGGTTTTATGGGCAAGCTCTACATTATCATCAATGCCATCCATGCAGAACAGACCATGCTTGCCGCCCTGGCGATCGTCAGTAGCGTCGTTTCCATGTGGTATTATCTGCGGCTGGTCATCACCATGTATTTTTATGAGGCCCAGGATGATTTCGTAACGGAAAGCTCGCCGTTTGCGCCGCTGTGCACTTTTGTCCTGGTTGTTTGTGTCTTTGCTTTTTCGCTGCTTCCCCTTGGTGTTTAACAGGGAGTGCGAGTATACTGAAAGGGCACGGTCAAGAGACGACGCATCCATTCGGCAAAGGGGAAATTATACTATGAAAGTTCGAGAGATTCTGGAAAAGAAGGGACGCAGGGTGGTCACCTGTCATGCTGACAATTCTCTGCTTGAGGCCCTGGCGATTTTTTCGGCCAATAAGATAGGCTCGCTGCTTGTAGTCGACGCAAATGATGCGATACAGGGGATTATTGCTCCGCGTGATATTCTCCTTATCGTCCTCAACGATATGGAGAAGATCAAGGAACTCAAGGTGCATGAGATCATGACCACGGACCTCATCGTTGCCGGACTCGATGACGATATCGACTATATACAGGCGATAATGACAGAAAACCGTATTCGCCACATCCCCATCCTCGAAGGTCCCGAACTGAAGGGTATGGTGTCCATCGGCGATGTGGTCAAAGCGCAGGTGCGGGAAAAGGAAGTCGAAAACAGATATCTCAAAGAATATATCGAGGGGAAGTATCCGGCCTGACAGCCTCTATTTCATCTCACACCTTTGATTGTTTGTGAAATATTTGGGCAGGGAGTGTGTCGGAAAATTGCAATTTTTCACATCAGATTAGGGTGTTATCAGGAAATCACGCACAGATCGAGAGGTTCTGACGCACGCATTGTTTTTCTGAAACCACCGCAGAGATGAGATGGGGAGTAAGTGAAGGCGTTGCGATCTGCGTGGATCGCAGCGTCTTCGCCTTTTTATCGGTTATTGGGGAGGTAAAGGTTCACTCATTGCGGTTTCTTCTCCGAGTGCCGGCTGATAAGCGGATAATTTTTTTCCGGTCCGATGACATTTTTTTCTTCGGAAAAAAGCGGCGGGGAGGAGATGTAGGCGCTAATCAGGGCGGAGACGGTACTGAGGGAGTGGATGTGGGTGCGTTCATAGCCGTGGCTGGCGTCGAGGCCGAAACAGACCAGGGCGGTACGGATGTCGCTGCCGGCCTGGAGCGCTGCGGCGGCATCGCTTCTGTAGTGAAGAAAGACATCGCGGCTGAACTCGAGTTCATGCTCGGCGCAGAGATCGATGAGATGCTTGCTCAGGTGAAAATCGAAGGGACCGCTGGAGTCCTTCATGGCAATGGTGGCTCCAAACTCGCAGGTATTCTGGTCTGGAGCGATGGTGCCGTTGTCGATGGTGACCATCTCCGCTACATCACCGCGCAGCACGTGCGAGGCGCCAATTCCCACCTCCTCCGAGATGGTAAACAGCAGATAACAGTCAAGCGTCGGTGTTATCTCATTGTCGATAAGAGCCTTGGCTGCTGCCAGAATCGCGGCGACCCCGGCCTTGTCGTCGAGAAAACGGCTATTGATAAAACCGTTGGTGTCCATCTCCGGGGCGGTGTCGATGGAGACGAAATCGCCGACCCGAAGTCCGAGATTCCACAACTTGTCCAGCGTCGAACATTTTTCATCCAGGCGTATTTCCAGGTTCTCCCAGCTTGAAGGCTGCTCATCCACCTCCGTGTTGTAGCAGTGTCCCGAGGCTTTCAGGGGGAGTATGGTGCCCCGGTATGTGCTGCCGTCGTCGCTGTGGATGCTGACCCGCGCCCCCTCGGCAAATCTGGCTGACCAGGTGCCCACGGGCACGACGGATATCCTTCCGTTTTTCTTCAGACCTTTGACCATGCCTCCGAGCGTGTCGAGATGGGCTACGACCGCCCGGCGGGGGTGCTTTTTCCTGCCCTGTATATGAGCGCGTATGGCCCCGCGCCTGGTCAGTTC
>CAKZOA010000314.1 GCA_937132035.1 uncultured Desulfobulbaceae bacterium
AAAGCCCTGGACGGTGCCGTCCTCCCCCCAGAGACCGTGCAGCAGAATAAAGGCAAAATCGATCTCTGCGGCGGTAGCGGCAATTTTGGCGAGATCAGTCAGGGGGTCATACCGCACGACCGTGTATCTCGTGGTATCGAGGGCCTTCTCAACTCCTTCGGCCCCCATAAGCGACACCTGACGTTCTCCCGACCGGCCGCCGGCCAACAGGGCCAGAGTAATCTTTTTTTTCTTCATAGCTATTCTCCTCAAAGGTTGAAGGCGCTGCCGCCGCAGCTCGGGCAGTTTCTGCCACAACTCTACGCTAGCAAAGTCGCCTCTATCCGTCAAATGCTATCGCCGACCGCTATCAGAGCAGTGCTGCTCTTTTTCCGCGGCATCGGCGATGGGGCCGATAGCGGCCTCGGACTCTCCAGCTGGTCTTTAAAAAAAGATTGACATCGACACGGTTGTCCTATATAAATTAAAGGTTATTGTTGCGAAACAGGGCGCTTTTCAGCGTACCTTTTTTATATACCAATCGATAAACTACCTGCTAAACGGAGCAAACAATGATCGAAGTCGAAGTTCGTGGAGACCTTGAATACGCCATCAGACAACTGAAGAAAAAACTGCAGATCGATGGCATCAAACGGGAACTGAAGCGCCGCGAATATTATGAGAAGCCAAGCGTAAAAAAACGCCGCAAACAGGCCGAAGCGCGCCGCAAGCTCCGCAAATTCAATCGCATGAAGAAAAACTTCTGATTCCCCAGGGATTTTTCATACGGTACCCTCCGGTGAGGGAAGCTATTCGGACAAAGCACGCAGGTGCAGCACCGACTCATCCGGGTATCTCAATGGAGACGGCAATGTTCACTTCCCCCTGATCATTGCCCAGTCATCCTCAATCAACCGCCTGCCGCCTCTGAAAGAGAAAACGGACACACCAGTACTGAGCGGACATTTCGAACATCTCCATGAGAAATTCTACTGGTACCTTCTCACGGAGAGACGCCTGGCCCGCAACACAGTCGCAGCCTACAGTGCCGATATTGCCGGGTTTCTCGCTTTTCTTCTTGCCAGTGGGATTGAAAGCTGCGTAGCGGTCGACCTGCCCCTCATCCACCGCTTCCTCGAAAACGCCAGAAAAAAAAGAATTTCCCACCGCACCAACGCCCGACGCATATCGGCGCTCAAGGTCTTTTTCGTTTTTCTCGGCGAGGAGCGCCTCGTCGCCTCCAACCCCTTTTTTGCCGTCGATCTGCCCAAAAGCGGCAGAACACTGCCCAAGGCACTGACCATAGACGAAGTGAACCGACTGCTGGTTCCCGCCGTCCCCTCCAGGCCGATCGGTCTGCGGAACACCGCCATGATCTATCTGCTCTACTCCACCGGCCTGCGGGTGAGTGAACTGGTGCAGTTGCCGCTGATCTCCTGTAATCTCAACGCCTGCTTCGTCCGGGTCCTGGGCAAGGGCGGCAAAGAGAGGCTGGTGCCCTTCGGCGAAGCCGCCAAAAACCATCTCCAGCAATATCTCCAGGAAGGTCGTTCCTCCATCCTCGGCGCCAAACGCACTAATGCCCTGTTCGTCACCGCCCGGGGCAAGACCATGACCCGAGGGCGTTACTGGCAGATTCTCAAAGAAACAGCCGCCGCCGCCGGTATAAGCAAGAACATCTCCCCGCATATGCTGCGCCACTCCTTTGCCACCCATCTGCTGGCTCATGGCGCCGACCTGCGCGCCGTTCAGATGATGCTCGGCCATGCCGATATCAGCACCACCCAGATATATACCCACATAGACCACGACCGCCTCAAAACCGTCCATAAAAAGTTCCACCCCCGCGGCTGAAATTCCCCGTGTCCGGGAATTGATTTTCTCCTGCTTATAATGACTTGAAATCTTTTTTAATCGGCGATAGTATCGGCGTAACCATTACCCTCATTGAAACAGCGGGATACGTTCTGCTCCACCCGTGGCAGGCGTTGAAACATGGCAGAATTGTAAAGGCTCATCCGCCGTGATACAGTATGTCTAAGGGGTTATATTTTTTGATTATCTGACGGCATTCCAGCCCCAGCCCATCTGCTCTTGGAGGGGCTGGCCTAAATTTTCACAACCTGTCCTCGAGCAATGCAGATCATCACTACCCACCTCAACGCAGATTTCGACGGCATGGCTTCGATGATCGCCGCCCAAAAGCTTTATCCCGAAGCTCTTATGGTTTTCTCAGGCTCCCAGGAAAAAAATGTCCGCGAGTTCATCGCCGAAAACCTGCTCTACCGCTATGAGTTCCACAAGCTCAAATCCATCGATCTGTCCAAGGTCCGGGAGCTTATCGTCGTCGATACCCGCTCTTCCGCCCGCCTCGGCCCTATCGGCAGGTGTTTGAAAAATGAAGGGCTGAGTCTTCATATCTACGATCATCATCCCAAGAGTCCTGGTGATATGAACGGTGATGTCGAAATTATCGACGACGTCGGTTCGACATCGACACTGCTGGCCAGGCTTCTCAGGAACAATGACATCACCGTCACCGCCGACGAGGCTACCATCTTCTGCCTGGGAATCTACGAAGACACCGGATCCCTGACCCACCTCACCACCACCCCCGAGGATCTCCGGGCTGTGGCCTGGCTTGTGGAAAAGGGGGCGAAACTGGATATCGTCTCCCAGTTCATCACCTACGAACTTACCAGGCAGCAGGTGCAGCTGCTCGGCGAACTGATGAAGGCGGCAAACCGCTACGTCATCCAGAGCGTTCCTATTGTCGTCGTCTCTTTGAGCCTGCAAAACTATGTCGACGATTTCGCCATCATCGTCAGGCGCTTTATGAACATGGAAAACCTCGACACCCTCTTCACCCTGGTTTCCATGGCCGGCAGGATCTATCTCATCGCCAGGAGCAGGGTGCCGGAGGTCAATGTCGGCTTGATCGCCCGCGATCTCGGCGGTGGCGGACACGCCTCGGCGGCCTCGGCGACGGTGCGCGACATGACCCTTATCGAGGCTCAGGAAAAACTGATCCGGGTTTTGCACAAACATGTTCGTCCAGAACCCATCGCCGAAGAGATGATGTCGAGCCCGGTCATCACCATTCCCACCACCACCACCATCGCCGAGGCCAACGACATTCTCACCCGCTACAACATCACGGTCCTGCCGGTGGTACCGGGCCCAATGGAGACGGCAGACGGCAGCGACAGCCGCATAATCGCCGGCACCATCTCCAGGATGGTGGCGGAGAAGGCCATCCACCATGAACTCGGCCATCTGCCGGTGGGTGAGTATATGACCTCCGATATCGAGGTACTGTCACTGAAAGCGACCCTGGCCGACATCCAGGAACTCATCATCGAACACCGGCAGCGGCTGGTGCCGATCATCCACGACGGCGTGATAGTCGGAGTCATCACCCGAACGGATCTGCTCAACAAACTCGTCAACGATCCCGCCAACCTGCCCAAGAACCTGCTGCATGAATCCGAGTACCCTTCGATCGAGCGAACCCGCAACCTCACCTCGCTGATGAACGAGTGTCTCAGAGGCGATACCATCACCCTGCTGCAGACAATCGGCGAGATAGCCGACGAAGCCGGCTACAAGGCCTACGCCGTCGGCGGCTTTGTCCGCGACCTGCTCTTGAAAAAGCGTAATCTCGACCTCGACGTGGTCATCGAAGGCGAAGGCATAGACTATGCCAAAAAACTCGCCGGCAGGCTGGGAGGCAGGGTGCGCACCCACGAACGCTTCGCCACAGCCATGGTGGTAATGCCGGACGGTTTTAAAATTGACATTGCCACCGCCAGGCTGGAATACTACGAATATCCGGCGGCCTTGCCCACTATCGAGCTCTCCTCTTTGAAGCTCGATCTGTTTCGCCGCGATTTCACCATCAACGCCATGGCCATCCAGCTCAATAGCGAAAAGTTCGGCATGCTCAACGATTTTTTCAACTGCCAGAACGATCTCAAGTACAAATCCATCAAGGTACTCCACAATCTCAGCTTCGTCGAAGACCCCACCCGCATTTTTCGGGCTATCAGGCTGGAAAAACGCATGGATTTCATCATCGCCAAGCATACCGAGAGGCTGATGCGCAATGCCGTTAAGATGAAGCTCTTCGGCAAAGCGGAAGATCCCAGATTCTTCACCGAGCTGAAGATCCTCCTCACCGAGGAAAATCCGCTGCCGGCTATTGAGAGGCTGGCCGAATTCAAACTGTTTCAATTCCTCTGGCCCGACCTCAAACCGCACCTGAAAATCGACAGACGCTTCCGTCATATTCTCACCCAGGCCAACAGGGCCGTTTCCTGGTTCAGGCTCCTCTATCTCAAGGATGACCTGCACTCCTGGATGGTCTATCTCCTGGCTGTCATGGGCAGATCCGGCAGCCGTGAGCTGCGCTCTTTCTGCAGTCGTTTCGCCATTCCCCACAAAGTCTCGGAGAACCTCATCCGCCAGAAAGAGCACAGCGACAAGATAGCCTCTCTGCTCCTGCGTCGCCGCACCATGAGCAACAGCGAGATCTACTGGACCTTCGAGGAGCTGACCAATGAAAGCCTGCTCTATCTCATGGCCATAGCCCGCAAGAATCATGTCAAGCGTTATATCTCCAACTACGTCACCACCCTGCGGCTGATACGCCCGAAAACCACCGGCAAAAAGCTCCAAGAGCTCGGCTATGATACGGATCAATTGATTATCGAGCCGGGAAGCGTGCGCGAAATCTAAAAGGGAATCCTCTGCAAACTTGGCAAGCTAAAGATATTGAGCAATTAGAAAAACACCCAC
>CAKZOA010000315.1 GCA_937132035.1 uncultured Desulfobulbaceae bacterium
GGCACAAATCCTTTCTCAGCCAGAACGTGATGAAATACGTAACGGTGGATCCGGCCATTTCCATCTTCAAATGGATGAATGAAGACAAAACCAAAGGCGATGATAGTGGCCATGAGTGCCGCATCAAATTCATCTTCAAGAAGGCGTTCATAGGTCTCAATCAGGCCAGACATGAGTATTTTCAAATCATCTGGACGAGCAGAGATATGATCAGGCATAGGCATGCCTGTTACCCGATCATGATCACCGACAAAGCCTCCCTCCGTTCGCAGTCCTGCATCAGTGAAACGGCTGTCGAGTATTACTTGTCTCTGCAAATGCTCTAATTCTTCGATATTGAGCTTGCGGCTTCCTGCTTCACCAATAATTCTTCCCCATCTTTCGATACGGCTATGTGGCGGGGTCTCTCCTTCTATGGTGTATGATGCTTTGGAATCTTTAAGCAAAAGAAAGGCTGCTGCTCGGCTCAAAAGGTCTGGATGGGTCTGGCCGATATTTTGAATGGCTGCTTCGGACAGTTTTTTGCCTAAAAATTGTTCAAGCTTCTCCGTTTTGCGGATTAAAGGACAAAAATTCTTTGTTCCAGGTAGGTTGTTTCGCACGCGATGTCGTCTGGAGAGGGACGATTTGCCTTCGTACTGCAACCTGCTATTGACTAAAGGAATGAAGTTCCCCTGTGTTGCATCTTCAAGGTCTAGTGGTTCATCACCCAGCCATTCCCACAAAAACCAAAGTTTCCGGCTATACATACCGGTTGGTTCTGATCGGACTATGGATTCAATTTCTTTCCCTTCGATGGTTTGGAACAAAGCATTGAAGACAGCTAAATCTATGCCTTCATACTTCAAGGCAAATGTGAGGTGCCCATAGAGCGTATCTTCCGGTCTATGGCGGGGTGTAAATACATTCCACCGGCCATCCATGTACTTTTTGTGCTTTGTCCCTATGATACAGAGAATATCAGGTGCAGGCACTTTCAGGTTATGCGCATCGATTAACGCAGAATAACCCGCCAAAAGGGAACCTTTCTCGGGGATCGGAAAGCCATGAAAAATGGTTCCGATACGTGAATTTTGATTATAAATAGTCATTTTCATGAATCCCATTTGTGCACATTGGATTCATTATGTCATGAAAAACGTTTATTAGCCATGAAAAACGGTTTGAAAAAGGTCTCTTTCATGAAAAGCGAGGAGGGTCAGGTCTTGCTATTTGGAAAAAAATCAGCAAATAACAAGACCTGACCCCCTCCCTCTCCAGTTTTCATGCTTCCCGTCGTACCTTCTCGCCCTCATCGGTTACAAGACCGATGAGATAGGTCCAGAACTCATCTGTCTCAAGATTTTCTCCGAAAACCTCCGGCGGGAGGAAACGACGCATCTCCGCCAAAAAATCCTTGCGAACCGCAGGATCCGATTGCAACAGCATTATCCTCTGCTGCACTTGTTCAAGAAAAAGGGGGAGCCCCTGCCGGCGATCCATCGCCTTCTGCAGGACCAGCTGAACAGGCAGAGTAATACCCTGCCTGTTCAGCCAGACGATATCCCACAAATCGCGGCTCTTGACCCGATTCGGCCGCAGGGCCAGGGCAACTATCTTATCGGCCAGGATCTCTTCACGACTTTGCGCTTGCAGAATAAGCCCTGAGGTACCCATCTCAACACCATAATGGTTACGCAACATCATCGGTCTACGATCATAACTGGGCAGCGCGCAAATATCGATATTGATCCGCTGAATCGGTAAATGTTTTTGCGCTGGTCTGGTAAAAACCCTCAGCTTCCATGTATCGACATTGCCCGTTTCACGTTGCGGTTCACTCACCTCAACCGGCAGGCCATATTTAACTTCAAGACCTTCAACCAGAACACGGCCAAGATCAGCCAATCCCTCACGTGTAAACCCGGCGCCCCCAGTAAAATCCAGATCTTCGCTCAAACGCTGTGAACCGTAACACGCCCGCAGACAGGTGCCACCGATAAAGGTCAACTCTTTTAAAAATCCTGCCCGGCTCATTTCACGCAGGATGTCATGATGAAGAAGCTCTTTTTCTACCACTATGCGAAGCGGTGCAAGTTGCGGCTGGCTGCGCATCGCCTGGTCGACAAGCTGTTCAAAGATGCTCATTAGCTACCTCCCAATCGATCAGGTCCGTGCTGCGCCTCGTCAACTTCATATCCTGCAAGGCAAGAGCAACCGAAGCCCGCCAGAGATGACATTCCTGGTCGTAACTTAATTGATCTGCAACATCTGCCGGCCGCCGCTTGGTGTGGATATATTCTACATGACCGAAATTATGGCAGTTTACGATATGGCTACGCCCCGAAGACATCAGTGTAATCCAGTTTGTCGGAATCTGAGATATAACTCCCGCATCACTCAGTACCGTTTCAAGACTTAGGTAATTAAAGCCATCCGCCCGCAGCTTTGCCGCTGTATGAAACAAGACCAGCCCTGATGGATAACTCACCCGAGGATAGAGATAGATTCCCCGACAGACCCGCGTCAAGAGTCCTGACCTCTCGGCCCGGCTTATAAGGACCTTGAAAGCGCCAGGACTTGCCTCCGGCAAAGCACTGCGCATATCATCGAGGGAAAAGAGATAATGCTCTTGACCTGCCAGTTTCTCGAGAAGTCGGGTTAATTCCTTGATCGGCTGCATCAGTGTAGTCCACATAAAGTTACTCTTTGTGTTACTTTATGTCTACCACCGTTCTTTAGAAAGATCAAGAAAGAAGAAAGCCGTCGAGATCAATGAGTGATGGTGGGCTTGATAGGATCGTTCCCTCCATCCCAATTGTGTTCTTTGGAATCCCTTCTCTCAACTTCTACAGCTCAGCACCTCCAACTCGAAACGGCCGGGGGTCAGGTCTTGCTATTTGACTTATTCTCCCAAGACATTTTATACGTAATGGTCTGGCCATAATGATTTTCAGCCCAACAAACAGCAAAAAGCAAGACCTGACCCCCTCTCTCCAGTTTTCATGCTTCCCGTCGTACCTTCTCGCCCTCATCGGTTACAAGACCGATGAGATAGGTCCAGAACTCATCTGTCTCAAGATTTTCTCCGAAAACCTCCGGCGGGAGGAAACGACGCATCTCCGCCAAAAAATCCTTGCGAACCGCAGGATCCGATTGCAACAGCATTATCCTCTGCTGCACTTGTTCAAGAAAAAGGGGGAGCCCCTGCCGGCGATCCATCGCCTTCTGCAGGACCAGCTGAACAGGCAGAGTAATACCCTGCCTGTTCAGCCAGACGATATCCCACAAATCGCGGCTCTTGACCCGATTCGGCCGCAGGGCCAGGGCAACTATCTTATCGGCCAGGATCTCTTCACGACTTTGCGCTTGCAGAATAAGCCCTGAGGTACCCATCTCAACACCATAATGGTTACGCAACATCATCGGTCTACGATCATAACTGGGCAGCGCGCAAATATCGATATTGATCCGCTGAATCGGTAAATGTTTTTGCGCTGGTCTGGTAAAAACCCTCAGCTTCCATGTATCGACATTGCCCGTTTCACGTTGCGGTTCACTCACCTCAACCGGCAGGCCATATTTAACTTCAAGACCTTCAACCAGAACACGGCCAAGATCAGCCAATCCCTCACGTGTAAACCCGGCGCCCCCAGTAAAATCCAGATCTTCGCTCAAACGCTGTGAACCGTAACACGCCCGCAGACAGGTGCCACCGATAAAGGTCAACTCTTTTAAAAATCCTGCCCGGCTCATTTCACGCAGGATGTCATGATGAAGAAGCTCTTTTTCTACCACTATGCGAAGCGGTGCAAGTTGCGGCTGGCTGCGCATCGCCTGGTCGACAAGCTGTTCAAAGATGCTCATTAGCTACCTCCCAATCGATCAGGTCCGTGCTGCGCCTCGTCAACTTCATATCCTGCAAGGCAAGAGCAACCGAAGCCCGCCAGAGATGACATTCCTGGTCGTAACTTAATTGATCTGCAACATCTGCCGGCCGCCGCTTGGTGTGGATATATTCTACATGACCGAAATTATGGCAGTTTACGATATGGCTACGCCCCGAAGACATCAGTGTAATCCAGTTTGTCGGAATCTGAGATATAACTCCCGCATCACTCAGTACCGTTTCAAGACTTAGGTAATTAAAGCCATCCGCCCGCAGCTTTGCCGCTGTATGAAACAAGACCAGCCCTGATGGATAACTCACCCGAGGATAGAGATAGATTCCCCGACAGACCCGCGTCAAGAGTCCTGACCTCTCGGCCCGGCTTATAAGGACCTTGAAAGCGCCAGGACTTGCCTCCGGCAAAGCACTGCGCATATCATCGAGGGAAAAGAGATAATGCTCTTGACCTGCCAGTTTCTCGAGAAGTCGGGTTAATTCCTTGATCGGCTGCATCAGTGTAGTCCACATAAAGTTACTCTTTGTGTTACTTTATGTCTACCACCGTTCTTTAGAAAGATCAAGAAAGAAGAAAGCCGTCGAGATCAATGAGTGATGGTGGGCTTGATAGGATCGTTCCCTCCATCCCAATTGTGTTCTTTGGAATCCCTTCTCTCAACTTCTACAGCTCAGCACCTCCAACTCGAAACGGCCGGGGGTCAGGTCTTGCTATTTGACTTATTCTCCCAAGACATTTTATACGTAATGGTCTGGCCATAATGATTTTCGAAACAACAGACAGCAAATAACATGACCTCTCTTTTCATTTTCTTTTTGTAAAACTTCCACAGACTCCAACTTAAATTGGCAGCGAGGCCGTCCCAAAAAGTGAACACACTTCCAACCAAATCTAAAAAATCTGAATCAGCTTTCGGTTTCGTAGGAAAAACCACAAAAGGTAGTACCATAGAAATTGAGAACAAGCTCCTCAGTCATGATTTCGACCTTTACAATTCGAAAGAACGAGGATACAAATTGGCCAAAGACCGCAGCAATCGTCAAATAGTAGTACCTTTACAGACGATTTGTGCATAACAGCGTTAACCAGAAAATCGTTCTCACATCAGATGCCTACCAGTGTATTTGTTGAAGTAAAAGTTATTTTCTCAAAGGTAACCAAGATCTCTGCGTAACAGGACAATCTCATGTCTTCCCAGAATTTCATACAAACCAATTTCGACCTTTGCACCGGATGTAATATCTGCCAGCTTGCCTGCTCCATGACAAAGGAGGGTGGTTTTAATCCCAATGCGGCTCGGTTGGAAATTTTACGTGAAAGGGAAAATCTCTACAATCAACCCGTTGTCTGCAATCACTGCAGGAACCCCTACTGCGCCAATGTATGCCCCACCGGTGCCATTGCCCGAGACAAAAGAGGCTCCGTCGTCATCGACCGCGATACCTGCATCGGCTGCGGACTCTGCGTTGACTACTGTCCGCTGGGCATGTGCCGTTTAATGACGTACGACAAGAAAGAAAAGGCCATCAAATGTGATTTATGTGGTGGTAATCCGGAATGCGTTAAGAGCTGCCCCACAGGTGCCCTCGTACTCGTCCAGAGGATAAAGGAGGAAAGAGCATGACCTCTTCATATATGGGGAAATTTCTTGAAATAGACCTCACAGCCAAAACTACCGGAACCTTGCCGCTTTCCCCGGAACTGCAACGATCATTTATCGGCGGCAAGGGATTTTGCGCCAAACTACTCTATGAGCTGATACCACAAGATACAGATCCGCTTTCGCCGGACAACGTCCTTCTGTTTCTCACCGGACCGCTCACTGGAACGACGGCACCTGCCATGCGTGGCGTGGTTGGCACCAAATCACCGCTCACAGGCACCTATCTCGACTCTTTTTTTGGTGGCCACTTCGGCCCAGCGATTAAATATGCCGGTTACGACGGCATAATTATCAGGGGAAGAGCCGAAGAGCTCTCCTATATCGCCATCGAAGACGACACTGTCATCATCAAATCCGCCGCAGCCATACGCGGATTGGGAACAATCGCTGCCGCCGAAGCGGTTAAGAAGGATCTTAACGATCCCGGCTACACCGTCTCCACTATCGGCAAGGCGGGCGAAAATGGTGTACTCTATTCGCTGATCGGCTGCGAGTACAATCGTCAGGCCGGAAGAGGAGGGGCTGGAGCGGTCATGGGCTCGAAAAACCTCAAAGCCGTTGCTGTTAAGGGTAGCAACCTCGTCTATGTTCATAATCAAAAGAAATTCGCCAAGGCCGTGCTTTCTGCACAGAAAGAACTGGCAGAAAGTGGAGATGTCAAGGCACTGGCGAACTCGGGAACGGCAATGGCGGTCGAATTTGCCAATGAAACCGGAGTTCTCCCCTCTAAGAATTATAAAAACGCCACTTACGAACATGCCTCCCAACTTGGTGATGCCGGCCAGAAGCACCATCTATGGATAAAATCATCCGCCTGCATGGGGTGTCCCATCGCGTGCAACAAAATGGGGAGCATCCGCACAGGGAAGTACAAAGGAGAGATTACGGATATAGTCGAGTACGAATCAGCCGCCCTGATGGGGTCAAACCTTCTCATCAAGGACATCAGGGCCTGTGCCCATCTTGTAAAAATGTGCGACGACCTTGGTCTTGATTCCATGTCGACTGCGTCGTCCATCGCCTTCGCCCTTGAAGCAGGCGAGAAGAGCATTCTCGAAACCGAGGAAACCGTATTGGAATTCGGCAATATTGATACAGTGGAATACCTCATCAACGCTATCGCCGAAAAACGGGCAGGGCTCGGAACCCTCCTGTCACAGGGAGTAAAACGGGCCGCCGAGATCATCGGAAAACAATCGGATGACTTCGCTGTACACATCAAAGGATTGGAAGCGCCAGCCTGGGGCCCGCGAGGATCATCCGGCATGGGGCTTGCTTACATGACTGCGGATCGAGGCGGATGCCATCAACGCGGTTTTCCCATCACCTATGAAGTAGGCGGCGAACCCTGGCAGGGCCAACAGCTTGATCCGACAGGAGTCGAAGGAAAAGGGGATTTGGTCTGTAGGCTCCAAAACCTGCAGGCCGGCACGGACACATTAACCAAGTGCGACTTTGGTGGCTTTGGTATCTCCACTCAAACCTACTGCGACCTCCTTGAAGCTGCGACAGG
>CAKZOA010000316.1 GCA_937132035.1 uncultured Desulfobulbaceae bacterium
GACCGCCATGAGATGATCTTCGATGCCACGAGTCGCTGGAGCATGCGGGATGCCAACCCGGATTTTGTTCTCTCCGGATTCTGCATTGACAGATTAAGTGCCATCGATCGAAAGGACATGCTCGTTCTTCTCGAAGAATTTGGCTATCAGGCTGTGTGATCATCGAAACCTGGTAGACCTTCCCTCACTTTCGCTGGATATTATCCCAGTTCGGTGAGCAGCTTGGCCCCGTGGCGCACGATGAAGGTGTCGATATCCTGTCGCCAGTCGCAGAAAACCAAAGGGCCGGCGCCTTCGAGCACTGCGTTTTTCAGGATGGAATTGATAGGCCTGCGCGCAGGTGTTGGACATTCCGGCAGTCCCTGCCGAGTTGGCCGCCAGCGCCGACGAGAACGATGTTCATTGTGCCTCTTACGGATTAGTGGCGATTGCCTGGGTTGGCAAAGTTGCTGCCGTCACGCCTTTCGCAGGCGATATCCTCAATATATTTCCCGTACTGGTTCTTGAGCATATCGGCGGCCAGCGCCGACATCTCCTCGTAGCTGATGTAGCCGAGGTCAAGGGCTATCTCCTCAATACAGGCGATTTTCAGCCCCTGCCTGTCCTGGACCGCCTGCACGTAGTTCGATGCCTGCTGCAAGGACTCATGGGTGCCGGTGTCGAGCCAGCAGAATCCTCTGCCCAGCGGCTCAACGCGAAGTTTGCCGCGGCGCAGATATTCCATGTTGACGTCGGTTATCTCCAACTCCCCCCGGGCCGAGGGACGTATCTGTTCGGCGATTGAGACAACGTCGTTGTCGTAGAAGTAGAGTCCCGGTACGGCGTATCTGGACTTGGGTAATGCCGGCTTTTCCTCGATGCCGATAACAGTGCGCCCTTCATCGAACTCGACGACGCCGTAGCGCTGAGGATTTTTGACCAGATAGCCGAAGATAATCCCGCCATCCTCAAGCTGCGCGCATTTTTTGACTATTGATGAAAAGCCCTGACCGAAAAAGATATTGTCGCCGAGGATGAGTGCCACCGCATCCTTGCCGATAAATTCCTTGCCGATGACAAAGGCCTGGGCCAGACCTTCCGGTTCGGGCTGGGGGGCATAGTATAAAGAGATCCCAAGCTGGGAGCCGTCGCCTAACAGCTCCTGAAAGAGGGGCAGGTGGTGGGGGGTCGAGATGATGAGGATCTCCCTGATGCCCGCAAGCATCAACACCGACAGCGGGTAATAGATCATCGGCTTGTCGTAGACCGGGATAAGCTGCTTGGAGACCACCTTGGTGAGCGGGTAGAGCCTGGTGCCGGAGCCGCCGGCGAGGATGATTCCTTTCATAAAAAAGTGATGTTTTTGTCGTTTCTTGCTGGTAGATTACGGAATGAGTGATGAAAATCAGGAGTCGAATATAGAGCACCGACAGTATACAGGGGAAAACAAAAAATGGCAAAAACCATTCCAGCATCTTTCAAGGCATACGACATACGCGGCAGAGTCCCGGATGAACTCGACGGCAAACTGGCCAAGGCAATCGGCTGCGGCCTTGCCGAACTTGTGGGACTGCGACGGGTGATCGTCGGTCGGGATATCCGCCTCAGCGGTGAGGAAATAGCGGGGAGCCTCATCGAGGGACTGCTGTGCTGCGGCAGCGATGTGCTCGATCTTGGTATCTGCGGTACGGAGGAGATGTATCATGGAGTTTTCAGCCTCGAGGGCCAGGGAGTTGACGGAGGCGTGATTGTTACCGCCAGCCATAATCCCGCCGATTACAACGGCATGAAAATCGTAATGCGGGGAGCAAAACCCCTCTCCGGAAATAGCGGTCTTGATGATCTCGGCCGCTATGCAGCCTCCTTCGAGTCGGAACCCATGAAGCCGGGGGGCGGCAAGCGCATCGCTTTCAGCTGCAGGAACGAATATATTGAGCATCTGCTGGGCTATGTCGACCGTGATCGTCTTGCTCCCTTGAAAATTGTCGTCAACAGCGGCAATGGGTGTGCCGGGCCGGTACTCGACCTGTTGGAAAACCAACTGCCCTTTACCTTTTGCAAGCTTCACCACCGACCGGACGGTACCTTTCCAAACGGTGTCCCCAATCCTCTTTTGCCCGAAAACAGAGAAGAAACGGCCCGGGCCGTCACGGAGCACGGCGCTGATTTCGGCCTGGCCTGGGATGGCGATTTCGATCGGTGTTTCTTCTGGGATGAGCAGGGCAACTTTATCGAAGGGTATTATCTCGTTGCTTTGCTGGCCAAAGAGCTGCTGGTCAAACGTCCTGGAGAAAAGATACTGCATGACCCCCGGCTTGTCTGGAATACCATCGAAGAGGTCGAGAAAAGCGGAGGCGTCCCGGTGATGACACGCACCGGCCACGCCTTCATCAAGGAACGCATGCGCACTGAGGATAGCCTTTATGGTGGGGAGATGTCTGCGCACCATTATTTTCGCGATTTCGGCTATTGTGATTCAGGTATGATTCCCTGGCTGCTGATAGCTTCGCTACTGAGTCGGCGGCAGCAACCTCTCTCGTCGCTGGTCGGCGATATGATTGCCGCTTTTCCCGTTTCCGGGGAGATCAACAGCATCGTCGATGATGCAGACAGGACCATAGCCGCCATTGAAAAGAAATACGCCGATGGTGCCAAAGACTATACCGACGGTCTCAGCGTCGCTTATGCCGATTACCGTTTTAATATCCGCAAGTCGAATACCGAACCCCTGCTGCGGCTCAACGTCGAAACCCGCGGCGACAGAGAACTCCTCGAAGCAAAAACACAGGAGCTTTTAGAGGAGATCAATAAATAGTTTTGTCTTCCAGCCAAAAGGAACTATTCTACGCTGCAGAAAGGTTGCAGTAAACCAGTTGCAGGCGGATGAGAAATGGGCCGCAATCATGGCAGCTTGCCAGCAGGACACCGGATGGTCTCCTCGCTGGTCAGCCCAGCATACAGATGGCATATACAGGGAAACAGGCAATGATGATCCAGCCGGTTATACTCGCGGGCGGCAGCGGCTCGAGGCTCTGGCCGCTTTCCAGAGAGATCTATCCGAAACAGCTCTTGCATCTTACCGGCAGCAGATCCCTTCTGCAGGCGACTCTGGAGAGGGTCGCAAAGCTTGAAAACATTTTTATGCCGATAATCGTCGTGGGTGAAGAGCATCGCTTCGCCACCACCCCCAGATGCCTTCTTCGATTCGTCGGCGGCTCCGCTCTCTTTGGGCCTGGGTTCTCCCTCTCCCCTGTATAATAAGGGTTCATTGTCAATATTGGTTGTAAAAGATTCAAACCGAAATCGCAAC
>CAKZOA010000317.1 GCA_937132035.1 uncultured Desulfobulbaceae bacterium
TCGATGTCGTTGAGACGACATCGCTCGAAGAGCGCCTGCATACGTTCTTCTTCCCCATCACCGGTGGCAACCAGCAATTTGCCGCAACGCTCGCAATTGATGTCGTGTTGCCGGCAGAAGGCGACTGTCTCCCGGTTGCCCTCACGGCAGAACTGCGCCTTCAGGCTTCCCGGGGCATAGTAGACGCCGGCATGAACGACACCGCTGTTATGGCCGGTCTGGTGACGCGAAAATCCGGTTTCTTTTTCCAGCAGAAGAATGTTTTTCCGTGGGTATGTCTTTTTCAGCTGCCAGGCGGTGGAAATGCCGACAATGCCGCCGCCGATAATGACGAGGTCGTAGACCATGATGAAGGAAATTCCTTTTTTCTCAGATGAATGGCATACCGTCCCTAAAAATGCTATTCTCACTGTATGAACATGCCGTAGAGCTGTAAAGACATTTTACCCCCCTATCTCCCGGAGGCTTTCATATGGATGAGACCATGCGCGTCATGACCGAGACTCCCCGCAATGCCGAGACCCCCAGGCGTTCATTGCAATCCTGGATAACCGCCAATGCGGTGTTCTTTGACAGAAACCAGGCGGAGATCCCCAAAAGTCCGGTGGATCTCGATACCTGGCGACTTGCCATCGACGGCAAAGTAAATACCGCCATTGAGCTCGATTTCAACACCCTGCTGGATATGCCCAAGGCTATCGCCGCCAATACCATGGAATGTTCGGGCAACAGCCGCTCGCTGCTGCAACAGAAAGCCTCGGGCAATCCCTGGACCATCGGTGGCGTCGGCAACGGCGTCTGGGGTGGAGTCTGGCTGCGAGACGTTCTCAACAAAGCCGGCATCACCGCCTCGGCCCGCCATGTGGCCTTCGAGGGATTCGACAAACCGCTTGGCAAGGCGCAGATCCAATTTATTCGTTCCATTCCCCTGGAAAAGGCCATGTCATCGACGCTGCTGGCCTATGAGATGAATGGTGAGCCGCTGCCGCTCAAACACGGTTTTCCGCTGCGGGGGCTGGCTCTGGGCTGGACCGGCGCCAACTGCGTCAAATGGCTTCGCAGAATTACGCTGCTCGAGCACCCCTACGAAGGCTTTTTCATGGACAAGGTCTACCGGGTCTTTGCGAAAGACCAGGCCCCTGAAACCGGAGAGGTGGTCACCGGCCTCAAGTGCAAATCGATAATCACCCAGCCCGAACGGGACGCCGTCTTCCTGCCCGGCGAGGTAACGATACTGGGAGCGGCCTATGCCGGTGAGCAGGATGTAGTCACGGTAGAGGTTTCCCTCGACGATGGCGCAACCTGGCAACCGGCTGAGTTATTCGGTCCCCATGAACCTTATGCCTGGAGACAGTGGCAGTTCGTGCACAGTTTTGATAATCCGGGCACCTATACGGTGTTGTCCAGGGCCACGGACAGCAGCGGCCGCATACAACCAATGCAGGCGGACTGGAACAAACTGGGCTATGGCAACAACGGCGTCAGGGAACACTCCATTTCTTTCAGGATTGAATAGCAGCAGGCCGTCGGGCGGCAGAAAGAGTAAAGCTCTACCGCCCGACGGCGCTTAGCCGACCTTCTCGAAATCTTCTTTGCCGGCGCCGCAGACCGGGCACTGCCAGTCGTCGGGAACATCTTCCCAGGCGGTTCCGGCCTCCACGCCGTTATCAGGGTCGCCTGTGGCCGGATCATAGACATATCCGCAAATCGTGCATTCCCACTTGTCCATCGTGTACTCTCCTTTTCTCTGGTTAAATAGTTATGTATACGACTTCTAGAACTTCTCTATCAGCTCCAGACAGGTACCGCCCTGCCCTTGCAGAGCGAAAAGCCATCCTGAAACAGAGCATGACGTTGGTATATTGTACTTAGGAACAAAAAAATAACAAGGGCGCGACAGAGGCTGCATTCAGAGAAGACGGGCCATCAGAGCCAGGACGATAGCCAGGAGGAAGCAGAACCTTGACCACGCCCACTGCTCAGGGCGATTCCGTCAAGATACCTTCTAGCGACAATCACCCCGGCGCAGGCAGAGAGACCGACGGTCCTATCAGCCGCCGGTGCCCCGCACCTTTGGAAAGCAAGGGCTGAGCCAGAAAAAAAGTACAACTCAAACGACGATGCGGGCTGCATCTACGAGAAAACCGGTAACAGCACGTGTGCCACAAAAATCTCCGTGGACTCCCCGGTCGTGGCCAGAAAGGCTGTTCTCGCTTTACTGGAGTAGCCACTCCCTCTGCTCCTCCGGTGAATAGCTACCGAATTTTTACATATGAAACTGGTGACACGCATCTCTGCCGGTGCACTCAGGGGCAATTCAGTCGATCGCCCCCCACACCGTATTGATATGCCCTGAAAGAAGTACCCATTGGGTGCATTCACGCCTCATCAGTTGTGGTATTCGCTTTGGATTGTAGTTCGTGGTATTGATGAATTTGAGGCCCTCAGTCGCCTCAGCTTACCTACCCTTTTCTTCTTTTCCCTCTCTTCCTGTAACTTCCTGTCTCCAGGTATCCGCTTACTGTATCGACCGTAATATCGACTAAGCTGGAACTACGACGCTGGGATATTCTGTGGTATTGCCGCAAAAATCTCACCTGTTACCAGTTTTTAACCACAAACGAGCATGACTGTTTGGTTAAAATGCTGTTTTTGTGTATACAACTAATCATTGAGGCCATTTAACGGCATTTTTCAATGCACAACGCCGACAGATGGCTACCATTGATTAATAATATTTTCTAGCACTTAAGGACAATGAAACTTTTCTTACATTTGTTTGGCTATCTGCTCCTGGGTATAATACTCCTGGTCGGCATTGACGAATATCTCAGCTTCAAGGCAGAGGTTGAACAGTACGAGGCCGACATGATATCAAGTGCAACGCAGAATGGAAAAAGCATTTCTGGTATGATCACTCATGTATGGAGAGAAGGAGGCGAAGCTCAGGCACTTGACCTGATAGAGGACGCCAGTAAATCGGGACAATTCTCTATTCGCTGGGTATGGCCGCACCTCCTTTTGCAAGAATCCATTTTTAACGCTGCTGATAAAAAATCTCTCACACAGCTGTTAACGGGTGAAACTGTCTCTTTTAAGATGAAGCACAACAACGATTTGATGAGACTCTATACCTATGTTCCTGTTGACGTAGGAGAACAGCTCAAGGGAGCGTTGGAATTAAGTCAAACGCTTGTACCATTGGAGAACTATTCCAGAGCGATGCTGAGCAGAGCTTTCACCATCACTGCTCTTCTTGGATTGATTTGTGGACTGATCCTCTATTTTTTTATCAACTGGAAGGTACGCCTGCCTTTAAGCAAACTTATGAATCAAGCAGAGCGTATTGGTCACGGCGACTTTAGTTCCAATCATGACATCACCGGGCATGATGAACTTGCCGAGCTGGCAAGAACCATGAACGACATGTGTTCACGTTTGCTTATCGCCAAGGAAAAGATCAAATTTGAATACGATACCCGCCTGAAGACGCTAGAACAGCTTCGCCACACGGAACGCCTCTCTTCGTTTGGTGTGATTTCCGCAGGTATTGCTCACGAACTGGGCACCCCTTTAAATGTCGTTGACGGCAGGGCAAAAATGATAATCAAGGAAGACTTACAGGCCGAGGAAATCCGAGACTGTGCCCAGATTATCAAAAATCAAGCGGAACGAATGACCGGTATAGTCAGGCAGCTGCTTGATTTTACCAGGCGTCCCAAACAACACATTTCGAAGGACAATGTAGCTCTGCTCATCAAACAGGTATTCCTGTTACTCTATCCCATGGCGGTAAAACAGCAGGTCTTTTTTACCCTCACTCAGCAAGAAGAAACTGATGTCGTCTTGCAGGCAGATTTTTCACAGCTTCAGCAGGTCTTCGTCAACCTGCTCATGAATTCTATCCAGGCAATGCCGAAAGGTGGCAAAGTAGAGGTCGGCCTCTCCAACACCATACTCACCAGTTCTTCACAGCAGGAGGGTCCACCTGCAAAGTATATCACGATACGAATACATGATGAAGGAGAAGGCATACAAGAAGAGGATCTCGAACACATCCTTACTCCTTTCTTTACCACTAAGGCTGTTGGCTCAGGTACAGGGCTTGGGCTTTCCATTGCCCACGGCATAATTGAAGAGCATGGCGGCTGGATTGATATTGAAAGCCGCGTACAGAAAGGAGCATGTTTTACTGTCTATCTACCCATGCAGGAGTTGAAAGAATGAAAGGGGGAATTCTCGTCATTGAAGACGACCAGGATATGTGTGATATGCTTACCGTCGGCCTCGCTCGCCGCGGTTACACCATATCAACGTATGTTTCAGGTAAAGAGGGACTTGCTGCTCTACGTTCAAAAATGGTAGATGTCGTTCTTGCCGATATTCATTTGCCGGACATGAACGGGTTGGATATTTGTGCGGATATAGTCGCCAATCAGCCTGATATCCCGGTGATTATCATGACAGCTTTTGGCAGCATGGATACAGCAATTGCGGCGATACGTGCCGGTGCCTATGATTTTGTCACCAAGCCGCTGGATCTTGATATGCTCTCTTTGTCGCTGGACAGGGCCGTGCATTATGGAAACCTGAAACAAACCGTCAAAAAACTGCAGGAGGAGGTCAAAAACCCACATTTTTTTGACAACCTGATTGGTCAAAGTCCGGCAATGGAGGAGTTGTTTGCCAAGATCAGCCGAATTGCCGATTCTGAAGCATCTTTGCTGATAACAGGTGAGAGTGGGTCCGGAAAAGAACTGACGGCAAGGGCTGTTCATCAGCACAGTAAGCGCAGCAAACATCCGCTGATCTCCATAAACTGTGCCGCTATGCCGGGGCAACTCCTGGAAAGCGAGCTCTTCGGCCATAAAAAGGGTGCATTCACAGATGCAAGAAGCCACAACCGTGGTTTGTTTCTTGAAGCAGATCAGGGGACATTGTTCTTAGATGAAGTGGGCGAGATACCCCTTGATTTGCAGCCTAAACTTTTAAGAGCTTTAGAGGAACGCCAGGTCAGACCCGTGGGCGGTACATCAGAAGTTCCATTTGATGTGCGAATAATTGCGGCAACAAATCGCGATCTTGAATCTGCGGTACTGGAAGGACTTTTCAGGGAGGATCTCTATTATCGGCTTAATGTGATTAACATTGAGATGCCGCCATTACGATCAATGGGGGCTGACATCCTTCTTCTGGCACGACACTTTATGGAACAATTTTCCTCAAAACAGGATAAAGCGATAACCGGCCTGGCGGATACCACGGCGGAAAAGTTACTGGAGTACTCATGGCCGGGAAATGTTCGTGAACTGCGTAATGCCATAGAACACGCCGTGGCCCTTACCCATTTTGACACAATTGTCCCGGATGATCTACCGGAGAAAATCCGTCTTTTCAGAAATGACTATATAATGCTGGGTGCCGATGATCCCATGGAGCTCATATCAATGGAGGAGATGGAGAGAAAGTACATAATGCATGTGCTGAAAACAACCGGCGGAAACAGAACACTGACGGCACGGATTCTTAAGGTCGACAGAAAAACACTCTATCGTAAGCTTCAGCGTTATGAGAATAATTCAACAGTATAACCAGTGGTAATGGTACTTTAATTCGGTTGCAAAAATTTCTGATTCTAGGCAAGCGTGGCATTTTGCCCCACAAAGGCAAAATGCCACAATCATGATGTGAAGGAATAATAATGTAACTCTCATTCTGTATTCTCCCCCCCTCTATACAGGTCAGCGGATTTCTTTGATCTCGTCTTAACAACCTCCTCGACAACGATACTCTTTTTCTGCCGGGGCAGAATGCCCCGTTTCTCAGTGGCAAACGCTACTTTTTTCTCAGTAGAGAGCAAATTGGCGGGTGCTTTAATCATTCACGCTCACTCATTCTTAATAAATACAATGTGTTTCCATACATTTACCTGTAACTCATAGTCCGGATCGAATCGTATGGCACTTAAATTGCTATTCGTTCCATGGATTTTTAAACATATTCATACACTTTTACTCAAAAGGTTGAACGTGAAAATTATTATTGGAATAACCCAGGATCCGGCACACATTGAAGACTCTATCTCTCGTTATACTGGAGAAAAACACTCTTTAACCGAACTCGGTCCGTTTGTTTCCCGAACAGAGGCGCTTGACTGGCTGGTTTTTTTGAAAAGCAGAATTGGCAATCTCGAAGAAATCCATGCCGATGCTGTAAAAAACGATGAAGCTGTCTGGTATGGGTTTACGTTTGAACAACGGCTAGAGAAGTAGCGACCGGAAACTGCTCCCTCACTCGGGGTATCTCGCTGATGGAGTCGATCGCCTCTTTTTTGCAGGCCACTGTCTCTCTACACCTAATAACGTTGTATTCGATCAGAATTTTATTTGAAATTGCGGCAATCTATATACATGTAAAATACTGAAACAATTTAATATTTTGCAAACACAAAACATACCCTGACCATAAACACAACGGATAATTCGAGGACCGATGGATATCTTTTTACTAGCACTCACTGTTGTCTTGGCTGGTGGGGTTTTTGCGCTGTTTACCTGCCGGTGGTTCACCCTGATGAAGGTGGGTTATATAGCTATTACGGTCACAGGGTGTTTTATAGGGTTATATGCACTAGCGATGTCTCATCGGGAAGACGCAGTGACAACACTGTCGGCAACATGGCAGCATCTTTTCAGCTTTTCGTTTTCCTTGGACCCCCTCAGCGCCTTTTTTCTTCTGCCTGTTTTTATTATTTGCCCGCTGGCGGTACTTTACAGTTTCCATTATATGGATAAGCCCGATCATTGCGACAGGGGGGCTGTAAGCTATTTTTTCCTTTCC
>CAKZOA010000318.1 GCA_937132035.1 uncultured Desulfobulbaceae bacterium
CAATAGATGAGCGGGCTTGGCACTACGCGGGAGAACCGATGAAGAGTATCGACACCTACCTCCAAGAGATATATAACGGCATAGACCTCGATTTTGACCGGGCCTATGAACTGGCCACAACTTCAGAACCACACGAGCTGTTTGCGGCTGCCGATCATATTCGCCAACATTTCCACGGTGACAATTTTGATCTCTGTTCGATAATCAACGTCAAGTCCGGTAAATGTTCCGAGGATTGCCGATTTTGCGCCCAGTCGTCCCATTACGATGCCGATATAGACAACTACGATATTGTCGATGTCGGCGAGGCACTCACCCAGGGCAGGGACAGCGACCGCCATGATGTCAGACGGTTGTCGCTGGTATCTGCCGGCCGGCAGGCAGGAAAAAAAGATCTTGCCGCCTACGGCCGCATCTATGCAAAACTCAGCGAGCAGACCAGGCTTCGTTTCTGCGCCTCCATGGGCATGCTCACCCTGGAGAAGGCGGAAATGCTGAAATCCTTCGGCGTCGAGCGCTATCACTGCAATCTCGAAGCCTGCAGAAGGTATTTTCCTCAGGTCTGCACGACCCACAGCTGGGAGGAAAAGGTAGAGACCATCGAAATCGCCAAGCAGGCTGGACTCGAAGTCTGTTCCGGGGGCATTATCGGCATGGGTGAGTCCCTCGAGCACCGACTTGAACTGGCATTTGAATTGCGGCAATTGAATATACTGTCTATTCCCATAAATATACTCACGCCCATCGCCAATACCCCCCTTGCCGATGTGCCTC
Source organism: uncultured Desulfobulbaceae bacterium (assembly GCA_937132035.1). Lineage (GTDB taxonomy): Bacteria > Desulfobacterota > Desulfobulbia > Desulfobulbales > Desulfocapsaceae > Desulfopila_A. The sequence goes on from CAKZOA010000318.1 coordinate 775, forward strand.
CCCTCTCGCTTTCAGAGGTCCTGGTCGCACTTGCCATGTTCCGGCTCATAAACCCCCGGGCCGTAATTCGTCTGGCCGGAGGCAGAAATCTGCTGCAGGCCGGCCAGTATCGCTGCTTTACGGCCGGCGCCAACGGCGCCATCGTCGGCAATTATCTGACGACGGCCGGCAACAGTCTCGCAGAAGATCTCGAAAAAATACTCCAACTGGGCTTTAACCTGCAAAGACATGACCATGAGTGATATTCTCGATTTTGATCGCCGACATCTCTGGCACCCCTATACCTCGATTGAAGATCCGCTGCCGGTTTACCAGGTAGAGTCGGCTTCCGGCGTACGTCTGTGCCTTGCCGATGGCAGAGAGATCATAGACGGCATGTCCTCGTGGTGGGCCGTCATCCACGGGTATGACAATGGTGTTCTCAAGGATGCCTTGAAAGAACAGATCGATAAACTGCCCCACGTAATGTTTGGCGGTCTCAGCCACGAGCCGGCGGTGGCTCTTGGCAGATTGCTTGTGGAGATGACCCCAGCGGGGTTGGAGCGTGTTTTTTTCTGTGATTCAGGATCTGTCGCCGTTGAAGTCGCCATGAAAATGACCATGCAGTATTTCCATGCCCGCAAGGAGAGCGCAAAAAAGAAATTTCTCACTATCCGTTCCGGCTACCATGGTGACACCTTTCACGCCATGTCCGTCTGCGACCCGGTTACGGGCATGCATCAGATTTACAGCGGCGTTCTACCCAGCTATTTTTTTGCTGATAGGCCTGAAGTCGGTTTTTACGAGCAGTGGGATGAGAGCGACATCAACTCCTTCCGGACGCTGATGGAAGACCATCACCAGGAGATATGTGGGGTCATCCTCGAGCCCGTGGTACAGGGGGCTGGAGGCATGCGCTTTTATCACCCCAACTATCTGCGTCGGGTGCGCGAGCTCTGCGACAGCTACGATGTGCTCCTCATCGCCGACGAGATAGCCACCGGCTTTGGCAGAAGTGGTGAGCTGTTTGGCTGTGACCACGCCGATATCGTCCCGGATATAATGTGTCTGGGCAAGGCCCTGACCGGCGGTTACATGACATTGGCGGCAGTGGTGACGACAGCGGAGGTGGGCAGGGTAATATCTTCCGGTGAGCCGCATGTCTTCATGCACGGTCCGACCTATATGGCCAACCCGCTGGCCTGTAGCGTCGGTATTGCTTCACTGCGGCTGCTCAGGGAAAACGACTGGCAGGGAGCCGTCAAAAGGATAGAGTCGGAACTGGTCAAAGGGCTTGCCCCGTGCAGAACCATGGAACACGTGGCCGACGTGCGTGTTCTCGGAGCCATTGGCGTGGTCGAGCTCGAGAGACCGGTTAATATGACACAGATTCAGCAGCAGTTCGTTGACAATGGTGTCTGGGTCCGTCCCTTCGGCAAAACGGTTTACCTGATGCCGCCGTTTTGCATGAATACAGCGGATACGGCTTTGCTGACGGAGGCGGTGGTCAGGGTGGTCGCCGGTCAGGAGTGAGGATGAACGATACTTTTCGCGCTCAGCTTGACATTCTTGCCGACCAGGGCAGACTGCGGCAGTTCAGACCTCTGGGCGGCAAAGAGGGTGCCCAGGCAGTCTACGAGGGCAGGACCCTGCTCAATATGACCTCCAATGACTACCTCGGAATCGCCGGGAACATGGAGCTTCATCGGGATTTCTACAGTGAACTCGGCGAACAGTCCCTGCTGGAGAGGTATGCACTGGGTGCTGCTTCCTCAAGACTGCTTACCGGCGACAGCGTTTTGAGCCACCAGCTGGAAAAAGGCCTCTGCCGTCTATATGATCGTCCGGCCTGCCTGCTCTTCAACTCCGGCTATCACGCTAATATAGGAATCCTGCCGACCATCACCTCCAAAAAGGATCTGGTTCTCTCCGACAAGCTCAATCACGCTTCCATCCATGACGGCATGTTGCTCAGCAGGGCGCACCACAAACGCTACCGCCATCTCGACTATGACCATCTGCGCGCCATCCTGCTGCGGGAGAGGCACAAGTACGAGAGAGCTGTCATTGTCAGTGAATCGGTTTTCAGCATGGATGGCGATGTCGCCGACCTGCTCCGTCTTGTTGAACTCAAGAAGGAGTTCGACTGTCTGCTCTATATTGACGAAGCCCACGCCGTCGGGGTTTATGGAGACAAGGGTCTGGGCAAGGCCGAAGAATATGGGGTTACAGCCGACATCGACATGCTCGTCGGAACCTTTGGCAAAGCCTGGGCCTCGATCGGCGCCTTTGTCGTCTGCAGCGACGATATCTGCGAGTACCTGATAAATTTCAGCAGGTCGCTTATTTTCACCACGGCCCTGCCACCGGTGGTCACCGCCTGGAACCTCTTTATCCTCGAACGCATCGCCGGCATGGGAGAATTGCGCCGGAGGCTTAGGCAGCTGAGTGCCACGCTGCGCGACGAACTGACGGCCCAGGGTTTGACGACGGCGGGCTCCACCAATATCGTCCCGGTAATTATCGGCGATAACGCCACATCGGTGGCCATGGCCAGGCGTATGCAGGATCAGGGCTATCTGATCTTTGCCGTTCGTCCGCCGACGGTGCCGGCGGGCACAGCCAGGTTTCGTCTCTCGCTCACCGCCGCCATGCGCTGGCAGGATCTGCAACGGCTGCCTTCGCTCATATCCGAGGCGCTGCGGGCCAATGAAGATTGAATGGCTGCGACAGAGCGACGGGGCCTCCCTCATTGTCTTCTTCAATGGCTGGGGGATGGATGCCACACCGCTGCGGCCCTTGACGGTCGATGCGCATGATGTTGTCGTCTGCTCCGAATATTGCCATCCCTTTGGTGGTATCGAGGAAATAGAACGCATAGTGGTTCGTTATGAGCGCCGCCTCCTTATCTGCTGGTCGATGGGCGTGTATTTCGGACAGATCTGTTTCCAGAGCAATCCGTTGGTTTTCGATACAACAATCGCCGTCAACGGTACACTGACCCCCATAGATGATGATAACGGAATTCCAGTGCAAACTTTTCAGGCAACACTTGCAAATCTCAATACACAGAGCCGTGAAAAATTTTACCGGCGGATGTGTCGTCCTGGTGGTGACTTTCCTCTGTTTACTCAAAATAAGCCCCGGCGAAGCATCGCCAGCCAGCACAGTGAGTTGGCTTTTATAGACGAAGCGGCAACCGCCTCTGCAGGAGGGCCCGGAGACAGCATATATATGAATATTGTCATAGCCGAGGGGGATCTGGTCATCCCCGCTGCCAATCAACATCGTTTCTGGGGCCGGCAGGCAACGAAAACAATTCAAGGGCCGCATTTTCCTTTCTACAGCTGGCAGAGCTGGGAAGGCCTGGTCGCCGGTTTGAGCAGCTAGACGCAGATACTACATAATGATCAAAGCTATCGATAAAGAAAAAGTGGCCCAGGCGTTCCTTCGGGGAAAAGACACCTACGACAGTCATGCCCGAATTCAGCGGCTGGTGAGCGCCAGACTGGTTGAGAAACTGCATGTCTATCAACAAATGTCATTTGGCAGAGTATTAGAAATAGGGTGCTGTACGGGGATGCTTACGGAAATGCTGTTACGTTTTTTTCCTGTAAATAGGCTCTACCTCAACGATCTTGTCCCGGATTTTTATACCGATGTCGTCAATCGTCTCGGTGATCATGGCGGCGTTGAGCTCAGCCCGTTGTTTGGGGATATTGAGACACTGGATTTGCCGCATTCACTCGATCTGGTCATCAGCAGCGCCACCTTCCAGTGGCTTGCCGATCTCGAGCGCTTTTTTGCCAAGGTTGCCGCATCGCTTAGCGAGTCAGGATATCTGGCATTTTCGATTTTCGGTCCGGGGACGCTGAGCGAATTCAAGCAGGTCAGCGGAATCGGTCTTGAATATACTGCTGTGGGCGCTATTCTTGAGCTGCTCGAGGTCCATTTTCAGATAGAAGAAGAAGAAACGCATAAGGACCAGCTCTATTTTGTCACTCCCAGAGACGTCCTCAGGCACATGCAGGCCACCGGGGTCGGAGGCGTCCGCCGCCACCGGTGGACTCCTGGAGCCCTGCGTGATTTTGAAAATCGTTACCTCGAGCAGTTCGGCACCGCCTCCGGCGTACCGGTCAGCTATTTCAGCTCCTGTATCATAGCCTCCAGAAAAAAGTGAGATAACAGTCATGGCACCCGGAAAAGTCATCTGCATTAGCGGAATCGATACGGATATCGGCAAGTCGATTGCCACCGGACTCTTGGGCAGGTACCTGCTTGGTCTCGGCCGTAGCGTTACCACTCAGAAAATCTGTCAGACCGGCTGCGTCGGCATTTCCGAAGACCTCTGCACCCACCGCCGGCTTATGGACCTTGACCTGCAGCCTGAAGATAGAGAAGGGTTAACCTGTCCCTATATATTCAAAGAACCCTGCTCGCCGCATCTCGCCGCCCGGCTGGAAGGGAAGACCATGGATCTCAGGCGTATCACCGCTGCCACCGACGAACTGCGCCGGCGTTACGACTACGTACTTCTCGAGGGAGTGGGCGGCCTGATGGTGCCGCTGCAGCAGGATGTTCTCCTGGCCGACTATCTCAGTGAGCACGACTATACCCATGTCCTGGTGAGTTGCTCACGGTTGGGCTCCATAAACCACACCCTGGCGGCAATGGAAATTCTCGCCAGGCGAAAAATGGAAATCGCCGGTATTATTTATAATCGCTTCATGGATACCAATGAGGCAATTGCCGAGGACACCAGACGCTGCATTGCGCATTTTATGCGTACCTGGGGTATGGATGGGGCGATTGTCGATATGCCTCCGACGGAGGATGTGGCGGCAATACAGGTTGATTTCTCAGGTTTTTTTCCACCGGAATGAAGAAAACGAAAGCCAACGTTTACGTTTTTCAATACGTGCTGGCGCGCTGATTTTTTTTATAATCGGCGTACCAACCCGGTGGGGCCGGGTCACATCTGGTGACTACCGGTAATACACGTATCGTTTAAATGAGCTTGAACTTCTCGGGAAGGGTCGTGAGAGTTCTTTTCTCGGGTGTCCAGGTGCCTGGACAGCTGTTGTCAAGCCCGAAGGGATGGGTTCACGGCGTCCCCTGAAATGATTTGTTCCGATCCGCTGCTCGTTGATATTACCTGGCACACACATACGAGACCTTACGCATGTGGTATTTGAGAGCAAAAACAAGAGGCAGCCTGAAAAAGACTGCCTCTTGGCGCGGACAGTTCGAGTAAGGGGCAGGCACTGTGCATCGTGCCACTTGCTCTGTGATTATGCCGCCTTTACGGCATCCTGCCATCTTTTGGCGATGACTTCATCCGTGGTGTAGTCCGGAAGGAGAATGGGCGCCATAATAGGGTCCTCGATACCGGCTTCGGCAAGTTCTTTTTCGAAGCTGAGCACGTGGTCAAGCGACAAATCCTTGATCTCGACGCCACCATTGATATATTCGCCGGCGCTTTGCCCGGCACGACGGCCGAAGGTGATGATGTCCTGGAGGCTGTTGCCCATGAGCCTGTTTTCCCCGTGAACACCGCCAATGACTTCACCGGCACCGTAGAGGCCGGCTATCGTGGTGTTGGTATTGCCGTCGACATTGATACCGCCGTTCTGATAATGGAGGGTCGGGTAGACCAGCATAGGCTCCTTGCTGATATCGATGCCGTGACGCTCGAACTGGATGAATTTGGCCGGCAGTTCCTTGCGGACCGTACCGGGGCCATGCAGCTCTTCGATCATCGGTGAGTCGAGCCACAGGCCGACGCGGCCGGTGGGGGTCATGATGCCCTTGCCCTTGGCCATGGCCTCCTGGATAAGTTCGGCCGATTCAACGTCGCGTGGTTCAAGCGGGAAGCAGAACTGCTCACCGTCGATATTGAGCACATGGGCGCCGAGGCCCCGCACCTTTTCGGTTATCAGCAGGCCGACATTCTGTTCCGGATAGGTGACGCCGGTGGGGTGGTACTGGGTGGAATGCAATGACTGGTTGGCGATACCGGCGCGGTAGGCCATGACAACGCCGTCCATGGTGGCGCCGTAGTGGTTGGTGGTGGCGAACCCCTTGACATGCAGGCGTCCGAAACCGCCGGTGGCCATTATTACGGCCTTGGCCCTGACGATGGAATACTCGCGGGTCTCCATGTTGAAGAGAATGGCGCCGGCACATTTTCCTTCGCTATCAAGCAGCAGTTCTATGGCCGGGCTGAACTCCAGCACTGTAATTTTGTCTTCTCTGTTGCGCACCTCGTCACGAATAACACGCATGATCTCGGCGCCGGTCATGTCGCCTGAGGACTGCCGCCGCTTGCGTGAGGAGCCGCCGCAGTGGCGTACCACCGTTCGGCCGTCCTCATATTTGTTGAACATCATCCCCAGGCTTTCGAGCCAGGCTATGGAAAGCGGCGCATCCTTGGCAAGCGCTGCCACCAGGTCGCGCTGGTTGGAGAAGTGTCCGCCGCCGATGGTGTCGAGAAAGTGGTAGTAGGGTGAATCACATTCCTGGGTGGCGGCCTGGATACCACCTTCGGCCATGATGGTGTTGGAGTCGCCGTGGCGCAGCTTGTTGGCGATAATGACACTGCAGCCTGCTTCGGAGGCCATGATAGCAGCTGAGGTCCCGGCGCCGCCACCGCCTATGACAAGAACATCGGTTTCCAGATCGACCTTGGAGAGGTCGACTTTTTCAGGACGGATAATGGAGCGTGACTCCAGCAGGCGGGCGACGGTATCCTGAAAGACATCACCCTTAT
>CAKZOA010000319.1 GCA_937132035.1 uncultured Desulfobulbaceae bacterium
ACCTCCGGTGCCAAGTTCGAGCGCGTGGTCGCGCGCCACGGGGCCTTCTTCGACGCGATGGCCCGCTTCGTCGAAGAGCACTGGATGGTACCTGTCGTCGCCCTTCATGAAACCGTCGAGAATCAGCGCTTCCGGCACGACGTCATAGGCACCGCCGGTATGGCCGCCGAGTCCCTTGCAGTTTGCCAGGGCCGTAAAAAAGACGATGCTGTCGCGCACCACCTCGATATTCGTCATCAGCTGCCTGCGCTGTTCACCGTCGAGTTCTTTCTGCGAGGCGGAAAAAACCAGCTGTTTATAGACGCTCAAGTCTATTGGGAATTTCATAAAAAGACCTCCGGACTGTTGTATTTCCCCTGAAAGAATTGATTGGACTTCCGAGCCACTGCCCGCGACAATCGCCTCCATCTATTTATCCGCTTTTGCCCCCGGTGGCAACAGTCAATGTCATTTTTCACCGCCGTAGACAAAGCGGACAATTCCCCTTGTAGAGGCCAATACAGAAAAAACTTGATGGTTGCCATTATGATCACGGTGGCATACTATAACGATTGCATATACGGCCAATACTTGGCTAAAACGCGGCTATATTACCGCTGCCACCCAGACTCTGAAGTTGTTATGAAACTCTTGACCACTCCACGAATGGACCAGTGCACCGGCTGCCATTCCTGCTCATTGTCCTGCGCCCGTATGATCCATAAAAAGCTCAGCTGGACCTGCGCCGGCATTCGCATCGAATCTTCGGGAGGCATATCTTCGGGTTTCCGGGCAGTACGCTGCCTGGCCTGCGAACCGGCTCCCTGCGCCGAGGCCTGCCCAACCTCCGCCTTCTCCCAGCGTAAGGGTGGCGGCATCGTCGTTCGCAAGAAACTCTGCATCCGCTGCGGCGCGTGTGTACCGACATGTCCGGTGGATGCCATCTACGAGAACATTCAAAGGGAGGTATTCGTCTGCATTCACTGCGGCCGATGCGTCGATTTCTGTCCTCAGAACTGCCTCGACTACGAGGAAATCGACACCATCGAGGAGGTACTGCTGTGATCTCCGAACACTTTCGCATTCTCCACTACGATCTGCACCGGCGACGCGGAAAAATCATCCACCAGGAGGGCCGAAACCGCTACGTAGGCGGCAGCGGCCTGGCAGCTCTGCTTTTTCACCTCTACGGCACGCCGGAGGCAAGCTGGAAGGAAGCGGAGCAGCCCTTGATTCTCGCCATCGGTCCGCTGACCGGACTCTTTCCACTGATGAGCAAGGTGGTCTGCGCCTTCAAGTCGCCCTATCACGACCAGTACACTGAAAGCCACGGCGGCGGCCGGGCGGCGCTGGCCATGCGTTTTGCCGGGCTCGACGCCATTGTCATAACCGGCAAGGCCCAATCCCTCTCCTGCCTCAGCATCGGCGCCAACCATATCGAATGCAAGGAGGTGGGTTTCATGCGGGGCATGAACGCCATATCCAGCGGCAGGCTCATGCGGCGGATGTTTGGCGCCAACGCCGGCCATCGCTCCATACTGCGTATCGGTCAGTCCGGTGAAGCCGGATCGGCCATGGCCTGCATCAACGTCGACACCTACCGCCATTTCGGCAGGATGGGCAGCGGCGCCGTTATGGGCGACAAGAACCTCAAGGGCATTATCATCCATGGCGACAGCGACTTCGACCAGCCGCGGGGCGACTACCCCAAGCTTTACCAAAAGCTGTATACCGAAGTTACCGCCACCGACATGATGCACAAATACTTTGATCTCGGCACCCCTGCCAACCTCGAGCCGCTCAACGAACTGCAGTCGCTGCCCTGGCGCAATCTCCAGAAAACCACCGATCCGGCCATAACCTCCATCACCGGCAAGGCCTTCGCCGAGGACACGCTGCTGCGCAACGCCGCCTGTTCCGGCTGTCCGGTGGGCTGCATCCACATCGGCTATTTCAGCGAGAAATCGCTACAGGCCAACCGCTACCACTTTCACCAGGTCGCCTATGACTACGAACCGATCTTCGCCGCGGGGACGATGTTGGGTATTACCGACAGTTTCAACATTCTCCGCATTCTCGACAGCCTGGAGAAAGTCAGTCTTGACGCCATGTCTGGCGGAGTGGCCCTTGCCTGGGCCACGGAAGCCAGCGAGCGTGGCCTGATATCAGCAAACGAGACTCTCGTCCCCTTGCGTTTCGGCGACACCGACGGCTACATCCAGGCTGCAGCCTTCCTCGGCAAGGGTATCAACGACTTCTACCAAACCCTCGCCCAGGGGACCCTCAAAGCCGCCGCAAGATACGGCGGCGGTGAATTTGCCTGCGTTCTGGGCCAGGAGATGGCAGGCTACGCTACGGGAGAACTGTTTTTTGCCGCCCAGTCCTTGGGCTTCCGACATTCCCATCTCGACACCGGAGCCTATTCCTGGGACCAGAAAAATACCGACAAGGACGTCGACAAAGCAGTCGATTTCCTCATGGAAGACGAGCCGGACAGGGTGCTGCTCACCTCCATGGTCGCCTGTCTTTTCGCCCGTTCGATCTACACCGGCGAGATGCTGGCTGAGTGTCTGCACAGCGTCGGCCTCCCCGGACTGGCAGCCTCGCTCGACGAAGCGGGTGAGTATATTCGTAAGCTGCGCTGGCAGGTGCGCTTTGCCACCGGCTACACCCCGGACGAGGTCGTCATCCCCAAACGGTTCTATTCGGTGAAAACCTGGAAAGGCGAGATCGACAAGGTCTTCCTCGACAGGCTCCGCAAAGAGTACGGCCGGCGCCTTCTCCGCTTCAAGGTGCCCATTGACGATCCTTCCGCCGACAAGGAACGACCATGAAGTCACTGACACTTTCCCCTATCGCCCGAGTGGAAGGTACACTCACCCTGCCAGGCTCCAAGTCCGTCTCCAACAGGGCCTTACTTCTGGCCTCTCTTGCCCGCGGAACCACCGTGCTCACCAATCTGCTCAATTCCGACGACGTTGGTCATATGCTGAAAAGCCTCCGCGCCTTAGGCGTCGACTGCAGCTTTGATACGAGCAACGGCCGCTGCAGTGTCGCCGGGCTGGGCCGGCCTTTCGCCGCGAAAACCCTGGAGCTCTACCTCGGCAATGCCGGCACCGCCATGCGACCGCTCTGCGCCGCCCTGTGCCTGGGACACGGCGTATACACGCTGACAGGAGAACAGCGTATGGAAGAGCGGCCCATAGGCGATCTGGTCGTAGCGCTGCGGCAGGCCGGGGCTACAATCGACTATCTCAAAAACGAGGGCTACCCGCCGTTGCGGATCAAAGCCCACGGCCTCAGGGGCGGCAGTATTACCATCGACGGCTCGGTTTCTTCCCAGTTCCTTACCGCCGTGCTCATGGCCGCCCCCATGGCCGGGCAGGACTCTATCATCACTATTGCCGGAGAACTGGTCTCCAAACCCTATATCGACATCACCCTCGAAATGATGCGCAGCTTCGGTGTCGAAGCCGACAACCACGGCTACCGTCGCTTTCTCCTTGGCGGGGGGCAAAATTATACCAGCCCGGGAAACTACCTCGTGGAAGGTGATGCCTCTTCGGCCAGCTATTTTCTGGCCGCAGGAGCCATCAAGGGTGGCCGGGTCCGGGTAGAAGGGGTCGGCCGGGCCTCGATGCAGGGAGACGTCCGTTTTGCCGAGGTTCTTGAACGGATGGGAGCCAGGATAACCTGGGGCGACGACTTTATCGAAGCCGAGCGGGGTGAGCTTCGCGGCATCGACCTCGATCTTAATCATATTCCCGATGCCGCCATGACCATCGCCACCACGGCGCTTTTCGCCTCCGGAACGACGGTCATCCGCAATGTCTCTAACTGGCGGGTCAAGGAAACAGACAGACTCGCCGCCATGGCCTGCGAACTGCGCAAGGTAGGCGCAGAAGTAGTCGAAGGCGAGGATTACCTGGAAATCACCCCGCCTGCCAGGCTGCGCCACGGCGTTATCGACACCTACAATGACCATCGCATGGCCATGTGCTTTTCGCTCGCTGCTCTAGGAGATGTGCCCGTCACCATCAACGATCCCGACTGCACCTCTAAAACCTTTCCCGACTACTTCGACCGTTTCAGTCGGCTGGCCTCTAAAACCTGAGTCTTTCCGGCCAATGCGCTGTTGGTAAATTCCTTGATCGACTCCGGTAAAACAGGTACCATAAATAGACCTGTGTGAAGCGGCCAGGCTCGTCGTATCAGCCACTCAGCACGCCCAACTCTCATCAGATTCAGCACTGCATCCTTGCAGAAGGAGATGTCCTGTGATCCATCAATTCGATACCATCATCATCGGTTCCGGCGGCTCCGGCCTCTACGCCGCTCTGGAGGCAAGTCAGCGCTCGAAAACCGCTGTTCTTTCCAAGCTCTATCCCATCCGCAGCCATACCGGAGCAGCTCAGGGAGGCATCAGCGCCGCGCTGGGTAATGTCGAGGAAGACAGGGCCGAATGGCATGCCTTCGATACCGTCAAGGGTGGTGATTATCTCGTTGACCAGAAGGCGGCGGAAATTCTCGCAGAAGAAGCCATTCAGGCGGTGTACGATCTTGAGAACCGCGGTCTGCCCTTCAACCGGACTCCGGAGGGCCGCATCGACCAGCGCCGCTTCGGCGGTCACACCAAAAATTTCGGCGAAGCTCCGGTGAGGCGTGCCTGCTATGCCGCCGACCGCACCGGTCATATGATTCTGCAAACCCTCTATCAGCAGTGCATCAAGAACAAGGTGGCCTTCTACGATGAATTCCAGGTGATCGACCTGGTCAAAGAGGGCAATATCTGCCGCGGTGTCGTTGCCATCGAACTTGCCACCGGTGAAATTCATATCTTTGGTGCCAAGGCGGTACTCTTCGCCACCGGCGGTTTCGGCCGCATGTTCAAGATCACTTCCAATGCCTACGCCAACACCGGCGACGGTCCGGCGGTCTGCGCCCGTCGCGGCATTCCCCTGCAGGATATGGAATTTTTCCAGTTCCACCCCACCGGTATAAAAGGCCTGGGAATATTAATCTCCGAAGCGGTTCGGGGCGAAGGCGGCATTCTCCGCAACAAAGAGGGTGATCGTTTCATGGAAAACTACTCGCCCACCCTGCTCGATCTGGCTCCCAGGGATATCGTTGCCCGCTCACTGGTCACCGAGGTTCGGGCCGGCAGGGGCATCCGCGGCGACGGACGGATAGATGATTATGTCCATCTCGACGCCACCGGCATCGGTAAGGAGACGCTGCTGGCAAAATTGCCCGATATCACCGGTTTCTGCCAAACCTATCTGGGCATTGATCCTGCCGATACACCCATTCCGGTACTGCCCACAGCCCACTACGCCATGGGCGGCATCCCCACCGATATCAACGGCCAGGTTGTCGCAGACGGTAACGGCACGGTTGTCCAAGGGCTCTATGCCGTGGGCGAATGCGCCTGCGTATCGGTCCACGGCGCCAACCGCCTGGGCACCAACAGCCTGCTCGACCTAGTGGTCTTCGGCCGTCGTGCCGGACGTCATATCGGCGGCTACGTCAAAGACGTTGACGCCCCCCGTCTCAGCGATGCCGACGCCGACCCCGCCAGAGAATGGCTGAAAAAGCTGACGGAGGGGCCATCGGAGCACCACGGCGGCCATATTACCGACGAGATGCAAACCCTGATGATGGAAAAGGTAGGGATCTACCGCAACGAACAGGAAATGGAAGAGGCCGAAAGCCAGGTGCAGGAATTACGGCAGCGCTACCGGCAGGTACGGGTCCAGGACAACTCCAGCTGCTTCAACACCGACTTGCTCGAGATCATCGAACTCGGCAACCTCCTGGATCTATCGTTGATTACCGCAGTCTCCGCACGCAACCGCAAAGAGAGCCGCGGAGCCCACAGCCGTGAGGACTACCCCGAACGCGACGACGACGCCTGGCTCAAACACACCCTTGCCTACCTCGAAGAGGACACGGTGCGAATCGACTACAAGCCTGTCGACATTTCACTCTGGCAACCGAAACCGCGCACCTATTGATATTACTGGAGCATGATATGAAGATCACTCTGAAGATACAACGCTTCAACCCCGACAGTGACGAGGCGCCCCACTACCAGGAATATGAAGTGGAGATCGACGGCAACGCCCGGCTGCTTGATGCGCTCATGCAGATAAAGCGCTTTCAGGACGGCAGTCTCGGATTCCGCAAAAGCTGCGCCCACGGTGTCTGCGGATCAGATGCCATGCGCATCAACGGCAAAGACGCCCTGGCCTGCAAAACGCTGATTAAAGATATCGTCGGCGGCTCCGGTGAAACCATCACCGTCGAACCGCTGCGATATTTACCGGTCCAGCGGGATCTGATCGTCGACCAGGCTGACTTCTTTACCAAGTACCGAGCCGTCAAGCCTTACCTGATAAATGATGAGCCGGTGGCTGAAAAAGAACGCATCCAGTCGCAGGAGGAGCGGTTGGCCTTCGACGACACTACCAATTGCATTCTCTGTGCTTCCTGTTATTCGGCCTGTCCTGTTCTCAGCGAAAATCCCGCATTCCTGGGTCCGGCGGCCATCAGCCAGGCCTTCCGCTTTCTCGCCGACTCACGCGATCGGGGGGCTGCAGAGCGGATGCCGGTACTCAACGAGCACGACGGGGTCTGGCCCTGCCAGAACCACTTCGAGTGCACCAGGGCCTGTCCGCGTTCGATTCTGATCACTAAACGCATCAACCAGACAAAGAAGATGATCGAACAGGGGAAGTGAGCGCCTGACCACATCTTTGCTTGGAGCGTTGTTGCACCCATTCTTACCGTTATCAGGGGGTTGCGCGAGACTGCCACAGCTGCACCCCTGACACCTCGAGTATCAACTCAGCAGAGAAGTGAACTATTGGGACTCGCTCTCGAAGTGAGCTCTCCAGCCTCGCCTGCCAGGCGAGGCTGGAGGTCAATCATAGGCATCCAGCAGCAAGTCCGAGGGCGTTTCATCGTCGGCTTTGACATGCGGATTGTTGTTGATGATGCGGACACATGAGTTCCAGCGCAGAACGGCGTCCTGGTTATCGGGGTCACAGCTTTCCAGCGCCTCATTGTAGGCATCGAGGGCCCTGGCGAACCACTGGTAAGACGCCGGCCCGCACCCCGGTCCGCCCTGCTTGAGATGGTATTTGGCACGACGCTCGTAGACAATGCCCAGGTAATAGGCCTTGCAGTAGGGCTCAGCCAGTCTTTCTATAATTTCCTTGGCCTGGTCAAAGACTGGATTAAGACCGCTGGATGGAAACTTGTCGGTGAGAGCAAGCAGCAATGTGATGAGGGTATCCTGATTGTCGTCCTCCACTTCAAGTATATCACGACAGATACTCTCTGCCTCGTCCGGCTCCCCCAGCAACCGGTATTTCTTGGCCAGCTCAAGCGCCGATGCCACGTTCTCTTTCTTTATCGTTTTCAGCTCTACCATTGTCGCCCCCTTAACAGATATACAGGTATAAAAACATTCCTTCTTTCGACAAAATAAGCAATGTTGAGCCACTTGCAAGTTACTGCAGCCCGGATGGCTGCAGTGAGTCCCGGGGATTGGTGTATGGCGTCCCGGGCAACGAGCCTCCCTGTCTCAGAATGAGTTGCTAAGCATGAGGAGGTATATCCACCTTCCCTTTCGGACGAGTCGAGAAAAAATTACTCTTCTCCTGTACGCTCCTAGCGGATCCGCTCCCGTCCTTCCCATTCCTTCTGGCGCAGCTTGAATTTCTGGATCTTGCCGGTGGCAGTTTTCGGTAGTTCGCCGAATTCGACGTACTTGGGAGCCTTGAAGCGCGCCAGGTTCTCCTTGGTGAAGGAGATTATATCCTCAGCACTCGGCGTGCTTCCCGGTTTAGGAACGACAAAGGCCTTGGGGACTTCCCCCCATTTTTCATCAGGAACGGGAACAACCGCCACCTCCTGGACATCAGGGTGCCGGTAGATGACGTTTTCCACTTCGACGGTGGATATGTTCTCGCCGCCGCTGATAATGATATCTTTTTTCCGATCTTTTATCTGCGCATAGCCGTCCGCATGCATCACGGCAAGATCGCCGCTGTGGAACCAGCCGCCTTCAAAGGCCTTGGCGGTAGCCTCTTCATCCTTGTAATACCCGGTCATGACATTATTGCCACGCATGACAATCTCGCCTATGGTCTCTCCGTCGCGGGGCACCGGCTCCATGCTGTGCGGGTCGACCACATCCATGAAGTGGGTCACCATGAAGGGAACTCCCTGTCTCGATTTGAGTGTGGCCCGCTCATCCGGCGAAAGCTCCTGCCACTCCGGCTGCCAGGCGCAGACGCTGTGCGGACCGTAGACTTCGGTAAGGCCATAGGTATGGATAATATTGGCACCTATTGCCTCCATGTTGCGGATAATGGTCGGTGGCGGCGGTGCCCCGGCAGTCATGATTTGCAGCTTTCGCGACATCTTCACATCGGAGGCTCCCGGCCAGGTACTCATGGTAATGAGCACCGTCGGTGCGGCGCAGAGGTGAGAGACCTTTTCCTCTTCGATAAGCCGGTAGATATCCTCGGCAACGACGTTGCGCAAGCAGATATGGGTTGCCCCCACGGCCGTCACTCCCCAGGTGAAACACCAGCCGTTGCAGTGAAACATTGGCAGAGTCCAGAGATAGACGGAAGAGGCGTCAAGACCCGATTCCAGAACTTCGCCGATGGCGTTGAGGTAGGCGCCGCGGTGATGATACATGACCCCTTTGGGCCTGCCGGTGGTGCCGCTGGTGTAGTTTATCGACAACAGCTGGTTTTCATCGCTCACCAGAGGATCTATGACGGCGGCCGAACCGCTTTCGAGAAAAGCCTCATACTCCGGACCATCAAGTGCAAGCGTGTCGCTGGTATCGCAGATATTGACATAGCCTTCGACCTTGGCAAGTTCCGAAGGATCGATGAGTGGGGCAAATTCGGCATCGACAAAGACGTATTTGGCATCGGCATGGTTGATAATGTAGGAAACCTCGCTTTTCGACAGACGGATATTGATGCAGACCAGCGCCGCACCGATAAGCGGTACCCCGTAGTGGGCCTCGAGCAGGGGTGGAATGTTGGGACACAGAAAGGCGACCTTGTCCCCCGGACCGACGCCAGCTTTCATCAGAGCGCCGGCAAGACGATTGACCCTGGCCTGAAACTGCGCATAGGTATATCGTCGCTCCTTATAGACGACGGCCACCTTCTGCGGATAGACAAGAGCACTGCGATTCAGAAATTCCACCGGGGTCAGAACACTTGAGTTTACTGATCTTTTCTCCATGGTCGTTCTCCTCCTAGAAATACGGGTACAGGCTCGGACGGCATTTGCTACCGAGCGCTCGTTCGCCATCTGTTGCCAAGTTTACCCGCTTTCAATTCACATGACAAAGAGAATTTCAGGGAGATATAGCCCTAAATGTTGCCCTGTGCGCCAGAACCCAGGATCGGGTAACAGAAAAGGGGCGCCCGATGGGCGCCCCTTGCTGGTAGATCACTATCATAACACCGGGCCGCAGGCTTTCTGTGAACCGCGGCCCCGATGCCAGCTTCTTAGAATGAATATTTAAGCGTCACATAGCCGACGTGGGCATCATAGTCGTGATCGCTGTAGGCTCCGGTCAGAGAGGTGCCGCCGGGGCTCAGATCATACCCCTCGTACTGCCGGTCGTCGTAGTTGCTCTTCTCGAAAAGATAGCCGAGGTTGAGGGCCCAGGCCTCGGTAAAGGCGTAGGAGGCCCTGGCCTCGAAGGTGGCTATGTAGTAGTCCTCAAATTCGTCGATGGACTCCAGTGGCGTAGCACCCTCGGTGGTGAAATCGGATTCTCCGTCTGATTCCTGGTACTGGGCCAGGAAACTGAGGACCAGACGGTCGCGCATCAGCGGCATCTTCGCCGTCAGGCCAAGCGTCCAGAAATCCTCCTCGTCGAACTGGCTCCAGCGGAACGAAGAGGGATTGCCGTCCTCCACCAGGGGATTGGCGGTCTGCCCCATGAAACCGGCCCGGTAGTTGTAGTGGTTGGAGTCGGACTCATAGTTCTCAAATCCGGCAAAACCGCCCAGGCTGAGAAATTTTGCCGCCCGCCACATGGCATCGACATAAAACTCGTGGCCAGTGTCCTCGGTCCGGCCGAGTATGGCGTCATCATAGTCGTTGTTGACGAAGGTGTAGGAAGCGCCGAAGTCAAGCGTGCGGGTGGGATAAACATCGACGGCGAACTCAAGTTCATGCTTCGACTTCGAGGCCGCATCGAACCGGTCGACGAACAGAGCGATATATCCGGCGTCACTCGGGGTAAGGGTAGGATCGAAATCTTCGTCGGTGTCACGGTTGAGATAGGTGTATTCAACCTTGGCGGTGAGAAAATCGAGGCTCTTGTTTTTGACGTTGACGAAAAACTCATGGTCGGTGTTGCTTTCGGCGTCATGCCGGTTGGTACGGTCGACCTCCTCGAACTTGTACCCGCCGCCCAGGGTGGTGTCGGCAACCAGGTCGTAGTCGACATCGAAGCCGAGGTTGTATTTATCATACTCATAGAGATGGATATCGTTGCCGCCGCCGGTATATTCGATCACCGTCGAGTCGTTGTTGCGATCGAAATAGTTGAAGAACACTTTGGTCCCGAGGCTTTCAGTGGGGTGTGAGAGCAGGGCGGCATTGAACCTGGCGGTGGTCACGTCACCGTCGAAGCTCAGGGAGTTCAAGCCGGCCGGTATGGCGGCCCCGAGTTCGTTGACATTGAAATCGCTGGAAAGCGTGGTATAGGTCCCTCTCAGTTTGAGGGTGGACATCATCGGCAACTGGTGCCAGGTGAAATCGGCGCCGATCTTGCCGTAATCGCTGTCCTGAGCCAGTGAGTTATGCTCGGTCGCACCGATGAAGGGGTTGTCCCATTCGAGGGCATTGTTGTCATTATCAAACGAGCTGTACATGCCGGAGAGACTGAAGGACATGGTATCGGAACGGTAGCCGCCCGCCAGTGAGACGTTGTTGGTGGTCTGGTCGACCGGTTCCGGCATTTCAATGGCACCGGAAAAGCTGCCGCTCCCCAGAGGCCGCACGCCGTCCCTGTTCTGCTGGCTGACATTGAAGCGGACGAAGAAGGGAGAGCCACGCAGAAATTCAGCGCCGCCACCGAACTCCTCCGTATCTATGGTGTAGTCGAAGGTTCTCCAGGTCGACTCATCGGTAGGGTTCCGGGCGGTGTTGAGATCACCGCCGCCCACCCCCGAATAGAAGGTGCGTGCATCGAAGCTGAGGTTATGGGGAATCTCGTCATAAAACAGCCAGAACTTAAGGGCGTTGTAAAGCCCTCCCTCAAAACGGTAATACTGGTCGTCAAGGCCTATGTTGGTGGCCTCGACATCGAAGAACAGGGCGTCCCTGTAGTAGTTGTACATAAAGTTGCCGATAACCCCGCTCTCCAGGTCTCGGTATTCCATGAACTTGGCGCCATCGTCCTCATCGGCGGCAAGCCGGGCACCAAGTTCGACGGAGCCGCTCATGCCTGCATCGCCGGCGCCAAGAGCGCCTCCGACGGGGAGGATGAACAGGGCCGTTGTCGCTAGCAATATCGATCTTTTCTTCATATTCCCTCCTCCTATCGTGTAAAGCGGTGATTTTCAAAAGTATTGCTGCCGTGGATGGTGCCATGGCAGTTGAGACAGCTCCTGGCAAAGAATCTGTTGCTGGGGCCGCTGCCGGCAAAGCCCGCTTCATTGTCATAGGGGGTGCCCGGATGGCGGGACCAGTCATGGCAGTCCTGACAGATATTGGGCACTTTTTCCTTCATCAGCCTGGCATGTCTGCTGCCGTGCGGCGTGTGGCAGATCATGCAGTCTTCCTCCACCGGCGGATGATCATAGATGTAGGGACCCCGCTTGTCGGCATGGCACTCGTAGCAGAGTTCCTGGGATCCGGCCGTTTTCAGTCCGCCCTCGGTGAGGCTGCCATGCGGCTGGTGGCAGGAGGAGCAGCTGACCTTGCCCTCGATGATCGGATGGTGGGATCGTTTGTTCACCTCGATGCGTACGCTTTGATGGCACTCGAAGCAGACCTCCGGTTCGCTCGGACGCTGGGAAGTATCGGCATGCAGGTCGTGACAGGAATCGCAGGAGATCTCGTTGCGGGCGTGAGCCCCTATCTCCCAGCTGTCCATATCGGTATTCTGCCGATGACAGCTGAGGCATTTGGCCGATTTCGCCGCAGGGTCGACATCGTCGTCGAAGGCGAAGATGGCCACATCGCGGCCACCGCCCTTCTCGACATGTTCAGCGCCGGCGCCATGGCAGGTCTCACAGGCGTTTTGGGCCGCCGGCCCTTTGATGACCTTTCTCGAATGGATGGATCGGGCATAGCTGGCATAGGTATCCTCATGGCACTCCTGGCAGGTTTCCGCGCCGATAAAGCCCATCGCCGTCTCCTCCATCTCGCCCTCGGCACCCAATGACTGAGTGGAGAGCAAAAACAAGCTAAACCGCAGTAAAAACAGGATAATGTACTTTCTCTTCATATGGTGCCTCCAGGATTATTCTTTGTCGTTTTCCACATATTTGTACCCATCTCTTCTTATTGAATTGTTTTTACCAAGCGTATGCCCAGGGAATGATGACCGAAATTGGGCGAGAGCCCGACTCGGTGGGAGCTTGTAATCCCCAGGGGGCCATTACTCCAGCCGCCGCCGCGCATGACCCGATATTCCCCAGCACCCTGGAATAGAGGATCCTGCTGTGGGAGTCTGGAATAGGCCTCGCTGTTATAGACGTCGGCACACCACTCCCAGACATTGCCAAGCATATCGTAGAGTCCCCATTCATTAGGCTTGAAGCTGCCGACAGGTGCCGCCCCGGCATAACCGTCGTCACAGTGAAAGCTCGTCCAGTTGGGTCGTTCTTCCTTGGCTGTCATATCGGCGACGTTGGCATATTCGCAGGCCTCATCGGGATTGTTGCCCCAGAAACGGATCTGCTCTGATCCTGCCCTGGCGGCATACTCCCACTCGGCCTCGGTGGGCAGCCGAAAAGTCTGCCCCGTCTCCTTGGAGAGCCACTCGGCAAAAGCGTTGGCATCCTCCCAGGAAACATACACCACCGGCAGGTTGGGCTGGTCGAGGCTCATATCAAAATTTTCACCACTATCGTGGGCTGGCCTGAATGTATCGTATTGGGCGTTGGTTACCTCGAATTTTCCCATATAGAAATCGCTTACGCAGACCTCACGCACCGGTCTCTCATTGGGATCACCAGCCCCACCCACGTCTCCCATATCGAAGCAGCCGCCCTCGATCATGACAAATTCCATCCCCGTCACCGAATCCTTATAGGGTTCCGCGGCAAAGACCGTTGCGGGGACAGCAAACAGCAAGAGAACGAATAACGTACCCGGCATCTTGAAACTCATTTTGCACCTCCTCCTTTAAGTAGCTTTTCTCACTTTCTCACCTCAATCTCGTTTGTTTCATTTCTGCCATATCAGGGTTATCATCCACCTCCTTAACGATGCACATATTATTCTGAATACCCGTGAGATACGCTCCTCCAGCAAATCAACAAGAAACTCTGTTTTACACGTAATCAGCGTACCACCCGGCGGTGCCGGGGCAAATGTGATGATTACTAGAAATGCACGTATCGTTCAAATCAGCTTGAACTTCTCAAAAAGGGTCGGGACAGGTATTTTCAGGGCTCCCGGCAAAAAGAATCAGGCCCATGGCGGATTGCCGGTTTTCTGAGCTTATTCTGTACCGGCTGCAGGCATTTTACAGCCAGCCCAGAGAATAAGCGGCGTTGCCGGTCATATTTCGCAGGACACAAAAATCCTCCCCACTGATAAAATACTCTGACCTTATGCATTTTTACGCTGTGTTATCTTACACTTAAGGAGTTAATCGACATAAGACACAGCGATAAATCCATACAATTTTTAAGAGAAAGTGATCTATAATGACGACGCCTCGACCATAAGGAACCTGGCCTGGAGGCGGGTTTTTGAAGGGCACGGGAGAGGCGCGGAATTCCTTTGCAGAATCCCTTGCAACAGTAAAGGTGCTTTTTTCTCCGGTGCAAAGCCTGGTAAAGCAATCAATACAATTGATGAATAGAAGTATAGGTGATAGTCGCATTGAATGTCAAATGGTCGGCGTCAAAAAAATACTCCTTTGTGGCACTCTTCTGTGGCACTCTTCTTCCTCAATACTCTTCTGCCTGAAATCCATAGCAATTTTCATTCCTGAAATAGAAGGAAAAAAGCCGAGTTCCTGTGTCCCCATGCTGCTGAGAAATCTTTTGGAATGTCAGCGCCTGCTCTGATCATCTGTTTTTGAGGTAAATGACGGAGAGAACTGCAACAATACCGATCGGGGATCTCATCTGCTCCGGCACCAGGCCGCGACGAGCAGAAGCTTTGGAGTAGTTTCCTTCAGGCAGGGCTTTCGCACACCCCCTGCCTGGCCACCGTTTTGTCCGATGGCTGAGGACAACAGTATCCTGAACAACAGGACTGCATATCTCAAAGCATGCCGGTGGAGTCGCAGAAAAGAGATATCTCCGACACACTCCCGGCCCGACTCTTTCACCAAAAATTCTGGCTACTCGTCCGTAAGAGGCCGTTGATGATCAAGGGGATCCGTTGCCGTTCCCCCCTTGCGGCGCAGAGCTATGGCCACGCGGATCTCTTTGTGGATGCTCTCACTTATGGGGTAGGCCAAGGCAATGAGCAGAGCCACCAGGTTACACATCGACGGCACCAGGGCATAGAGGCTGCGCAGCACCAGCTGCACCTCTTCCGTCTGGGGTGTATTGGCAGCATACCCGGCCTGGCCGAGAAGGGTGAGACCGACACCGATGCCGACGGCGGCCGCAAGCTTTTTGGCAACTGACCAGAGCCCGATGTAATTGCCCTCCCGCCGCCTTCCCGTCAGCAGCTCATCGTAATCGATGACATCGGCCTGAATGGCCGACGGCAGTGCCAGGGTCGCTCCGAAACCAATGCCAGACAGAAAAACGAGAATACCGTAGAGCATGATGTCGCCGGCACCGAGAAAAAAAACACCGACAAAGGCTCCGGTATTAAGGG
>CAKZOA010000320.1 GCA_937132035.1 uncultured Desulfobulbaceae bacterium
GGAGACGAGGACGACGGTCACCGACTGCAGCTGTTTTATGAAGTTCTACCTCCTGGAGACCGAACCCATGGAAAATACACCCACTCATGCTACCCGCCGTTGCCCCGCAGCCGGCTCTCTGGCCGCCTGCTGCGTTCTTGTGCTTCTCCTCTGTGCCGAGAGTGTCCTGGCCCAGACCTGGTATGTCAAGCCCACAGCCGAGATTCCACTAAGAAGGGGCCAGGGCAGCGATTACAAGATACTGGCAATCGTCCCCGACGGCGCCGCCGTCACACTCCTCGAGGAGGCTAACTCCTGGGCAAAGGTGACCACCAAAGAAGGCAAGGAAGGCTGGCTGCTGAAAAGATACCTCACTGAACAACCACCCCTCGATCAGGTCCTGGCGGAATTACGCCGCGAGAATACCGAGCTTGAGGAAGAAGCGGCAATGCTGAGGGCAGAGAACAAGGAACTGGTCTCCATCAACACAGCCCTGAGCGACACGTTGGATAACAACAAGGAACAGCTGGCATCCACCACCGCCGAATACCAGAAACTGATCAGCGATACCTCCAACGTTATCGCCATCAAGAACAGCCTCACTCAAAGCCAGGAAACCATCACCAAGCTGCAACAGGAACTGGGCATAGTCGCCGCCGAGAACAAAAGGCTGAAGGCAAGCAGAAATATCAAGTGGTTTCTTGCCGGCGGCGGGACCCTGATTTTCGGTTGCATCATCGGCATGATAAGCTCTCGGTCAAAAAAGAAGAAATCCTCGCTGTACTGACCGGCGCCTATGAAGCGGGCGTATCTTCCTTCTTCATCTCCACATAATGGGCCGCAGCCAGAGCGGCGGTACAGCCATCCGCCGCCGCCAGCACGATCTGATTGGCAAATTTCTGCCGCAGATCGCCGACAGCATAAATACCGTCTATACTGGTTTCGCATTTTTCATCGGTAATAACATAGCCGGAACTGTTCAGCTTGACACCGGCAGGCACAAGCTGATTATTGGGAGAGAAACCGACGAAAATAAACACCCCGTCGGTATCGATATCCCAGGTCTCTTCCGAAGTGGTGCTAACAAGAGAAACGCCTGTAACTCCGCCCTCGTCGGACTTAATTTTGCCGACCACGGCGTTAAAAAGAATTTCGATTTTCGGCTCGGCAAAGACGCGCTGTTGGAGAATGCGGCTGCCGCGAAACTCGTCGCGACGATGGATGAGATAGACCTTTTCGGTAATCTTTGCCAGATAGAGGGCATCCTCCAGCGCCGTATCCCCTCCTCCAACGACGGCAACCGTCTTGCCGCGGAAAAAGAAGCCATCGCAGGTGGCGCAGTAGGAGACTCCTTTGCCGAAATTCTCATCCTCACCGGCTGCCTCCAGCTTTTTCGCCGTGCCCCCCACCGCCATAATAATAGCGTTAGTCCGCAGGACCGTGCCGTCGGCAAGACGGACCGAGTGATAGTCGATCCCCGGTTCCGTCGCCACCACTTCCTTCTCGAGAATCTCCAGATCATATGCTTTGGCATGCTCGAGAAACTTTTCACAAAGATCGAAACCGCCTATTTCGGGAAAGCCGGGATAATTCTCCACAGACTTGGTAATCGCCACCTGCCCCCCGAAAACACCTTTCTCAATGAGAACCGCTTTCAGGGCGGCACGCTTGGCATACATCCCGGCAGCCAGACCGGCAGGTCCGCCACCGACAATTATTACATCGTAGAGCGTATTTTCTGACATTTTTCCTCTCTCTTGCTCTTGAGTACTCTTAAAGTGACACCTAGGTACACGTCGAGTCTATTCGCGCCAGACTGTCATGCCACTCAGTTTTTGCTGCCGAAACAGCGTTCATGGCCGGACACCACGGGTCCGGAGGTCATGCATTTTCAATCAAATCACATCTTTTGTTTTCTGGCATATATCTATTACCCTGACGCGAAAAGTCAAGCTCGACCACCCGGATTTTGGGAAAGTCTTGCTCTTTACAAGCAAGTGCAACCGCAATACCGAATACGTCATTTGCCAGTAATTCCTGATGTTGATCTTCGCGGCAAAACACGTGCTGCACCGACGCTACACCAATACTCCCACCACACATGCATACAGCTCTCGAAGCTACGAAGCGACTTTCAGTGGTCGATTCCATCGAGTATCGTCAGGACCTCCCGACATTTTTCCTCGGCGCGAGCCACAATCTGTTGCGCCTCGGCAAGCGTTGTCTGACGGAAATCGTCATCGTCGACATCGACCATGTTGATCAGCACATTCTGATATGCTCCCCAGATACCGGTCTCCAGAGAGCGAGCGCCTACCTGGGTATCGGACTTGGAGGCCGGGTTACCGGAGCGTGCCAGCTCCAGAAAAGCATCCCAGGCCGAATCACCCAGCCGCATGGTTGTCATCGGCACCTCAATTGCCGTTTTCAAACCCGCCTGCATCTTCTGTCTGCGCAGGCTCTTCTGCTCTTCGGTTGCTCTGGGCATGCGCAGCCCTTCCATGAATTCATTGAAAGCCGAGGTGTCGGCATCGATCATCGGGATAAGCCGCTGGGTGAGACTATGCAGGGTCGGTATAATCTCTTGCATCTGGGGCTGGACATCCTCGAATTTGCGGACGCCATGCGTCAGCTTGGCCACCATAGACCCAAGGCCGACACCAGTCGCTGCCAGGGCGGCCGATACGGAACCGCCCCCCGGAGCGGAAGTGCGTGCCGCCACCTCCTCGATGAAACCACGGAGCGCAAGACCAGCCAGGGGTTCATCAGGTTCTTCCCGGATAATATACTCGACGATACGCTCCTCTGGCTTGAACGGGCCGACAGAGTTGAGACCGAGACGCTCGATTGCAAGTTTGACCTTCTGCTCTTCCTCGTAGACAAACAGGTTTTCCCTGTCGATATAGTAATCCGCCGCCATGAGCAGGGCTTCCAGCGGCACAACGCCGACAATCTCGGAGCCGACCACAGGTAGGCGGAGTTTTTCGGCATCCTTTTTTACCTCTTCATAAAGGGTATGGATGGGAGTGACGTGGTAATCGGTGAGATTGACCGTCACCTGGGCAACATTATACTCATCGACGAACCAGCCCATGCCCTTGATTTCCTTGAGCCTGCCGGGCTGGTCATGTCCACGGCCAGCCTCCCGAAGATTGAGGGCTATACGGTGGGCCTGATTGGGGGTCGCCAGCAAATTGACATTGTAGGCGATGAGAAATTTCCGGGCGCCGGTGGCGGTTGCACCCCACTCGGCAACAAAGTTCCGCGGCCCGAAGTCAGGCTGCCACTTCGGGTCTTCAAGCCGTGCCGGCAGAGCCTCGTATTCTCCTTCACGAATATCGGGAAGTTTTCGGCGATAGTCATGCTCCGCAGCCTCCTCATAGAGAAACAGGGGTATGCCCAGTTCCTCCGCCGCCCTGCCGGCGAAGGTCTTGGCGATCTCGACGCATTCCTCCATGCTAACGCCGGCGACCGGAATGAAGGGGCAGACATCCATGGCGCCAAACCGGGGATGGTCACCGCCATGACGGCGCATGTCAATGCGCTCGCGGGCTTCGCGGGCACCGGCCAGGGCGCCTTCGACCACGCTTTCAGGATCGCCGACAAAGGTATAGACAGTGCGATTGGTGGAGGCGCCGGGGTCGACATCAACCAGCCGGCAGCCCTCTGTTTCACGAATGGCGGCGGCGATGGCCTCGATGGTTTCTCTGTTTCTCCCCTCGGAAAAATTGGGGACACATTCAACTATCCTGTTCATGATTATCGTCTCCGTATATTCAATTCCTGCAACTCAACACTCAGCCACCTGGCATATCAGTTGCCTCTTTCTTTCGAGCCGATAGCCGGTGTGCATACGAATCTTTTATCTGATTACGTCTGAAACTCATCCACCTGTTCATGCACAGGAGGTGCGCATCTCATGGATAATCAGAATCTTTTATGCTTTTCCCAATGCCGCTGCCGACTGCATACCGCAATGGCCGGTCAAGCGTGAGATCCCGGCCTCTTACCTGGATTCAAAAAACACCCGGTGGCCCTTCTTATAGACTTCGACAACAGGGGATACTCCGGCATGATAGGCCAGAATGGCGGGGGACCCCCCTTCGAGCAACAGGAAGTCGGCCTGTTTACCGACATCGAGGCTGCCGGTCTTCTTCGCCATGCCGATGGCATAGGCACTGTTGAGGGTAGCGGCGACAAGTGCTTCGGCAGGCGACATTTCCATGTTGAGCACCGCCAGCCCGATGACAAAGGGCATCGATTCGGTGTAGCTCGACCCCGGATTACAGTCGGTTGCCAGGGCCACGGCCAGCTCTTTGCCAATCATCGACCGGGCACTGGCATAGGGTTTTCTCAGGCTGTAGGCCGTTGCCGGCAGTAAGGTTGCCACCACGCCGGCAGCGGCCATGGCCTCCATATTGCTCTCGCTGGCCGCCAGCAGGTGGTCGGCGGAAACGGCACCGATTTCAGCGGCAAGGCCGGCACCGCCCAGGTCATGGACCTCGTCGGCGTGCAGCTTGACTTGCATCCCCCTTTTACCGGCCTCCTCGAGCAGTCGACGGCCCTGGGCGATGGAGAAGACCCCCTCCTCACAGAAAATATCACATTGGCCGGCAATTCCCTGCCGCTCCACCGCCGGCAGCATTTCTTCGATGACCAGGTCTATGAATTCATCGGCCCGACCGCGGTAAATCTCAGGTATGGCGTGGGCACCGAGAAACGTCGGGACTATATCAACCGGTGTCAAGCGACCGGCCGCGCCTATGGCCTCGAGCATCTTCAACTCGTTTTCAGTATCCAGGCCATAGCCGCTTTTAATCTCCATGGTGGTTGTGCCGAACCTCAACGCGCGCCTGATCTGAAGCAGCGTATTTGCGCTCAGCTGCTCAACATCGGCCCCCGCCACTGCCTTGACGGAAGAGAGAATTCCGCCGCCGCGGCTGAGGATCTCCAGGTAGGGAGTGCCGGCAATGCGCAGCTCGAACTCATCTTCCCTCAGGGCTGCAAAACAGTTATGGGTATGGGGATCGACGAATCCCGGGATAAGGCACAACCCTTTGCAGTCATACCCGTTTTCGACAGTTTCGGCAGAAAGTCCTGCAAGGACCTCCTCTTCGCCGCCAATCCTCTCAATGATCCCTTCTACGACGAGAAGGGCTCCATCTTCATAACGGGCGAGACAACCCTGGTTTTCACCGCTGCATGGGCTGCCGCGATCGATTGGAGTGAATATTCTGGCATTTCGAAACAGTTCAGCTTGCATGTTATCGTCCTGATTTTATACGATTACCTTACTCCTGACAACCACTTATAGCGGATTCAACAAGTGATGCATCAACCCTGTAGGGAATGGTGATCTGGTCTCCGTTGTCGTTTTTTCTGTTGTATTCAACGGCTACTTCCATGGCGTTGGGATTACGTGCCCAGTTGCGACGGGCGACCCCGCCCATGACATCCCAGCTCATTGCCGAGCGGATGATGTCGTCTACCCGGAAGCTGCCGTCCAGAACCAGGCCGAATCCGCCGTTTATAGCGTTGCCGATGCCGGTTCCACCACCATTATGCAAGGCAACAAGCGACATGCCGCGGGCGGCATTGCCGGCAAAACAGTGCGTGGCCATATCGGCGCAGACATTCGAACCATCTTTTATATTGGCGGTTTCACGAAAGGGCGAGTCGGTACCGCCAGGATCGTGATGATCCCTGCCCAGCATAATCGGGCCCACTTCACCTTTACGCACCATGTCATTGAACTTCAGGGCGATGGTGGTTCGGCCTCCCGCATCGGAATAGAGTATGCGCGCCTGACTGCCAACCACCATTTTGTGGCCCTGGGCGTCACGTATCCAGATATAATTGTCGCGGTCTTCGGGCCGGCGCTCGGGGTCAATGCAGATCATGGCCGCTCTGTCGGTTTTTTCCAGATCCTTCGATTTGCCGCTGAGGCAGACCCAGCGAAACGGCCCGTAGCCGTAATCGAAAATCGGCCCCATGATATCCTCGAAATAGGAGGGATAAATGAAACCATCCTTTTCATCAATGCCATTTTTTGAAACCTCACGAATACCCGCGTCGAATACCGCCTTGAGGAAGGCATTGCCGTAGTCGAAGAAATAGGCGCCCTGCCCGACAAGCTGCCTCACGGCCTCTATATGTCTTCGCAAACTCTCGTCGACACGCTGCCTGAAACTGATCCTATCTTCTGCGAGAAGACGGGTTCGTTCGTCGAAGCTGACACCCTGGGGACAGTAGCCGCCGTTGTAGACGACATGACAGGAGGTCTGGTCAGAGAGCAGGTCCACCTTCAGCTTCTCCCGAGCCAGGTATTCGAGAAGATCGACGACATTGCCGTAATAGGCTATTGAGGTGGCATTGCCTGCGGCCACGGCTTTTCTGGCGGTACTGACAATTTCCTCGAGGCTGTCGGAGACGACATCCACCCAGCCCTGACTATGGCGCGTGGATATGCGCGATTTGTCTACCTCGGCGGTGATCGATGCTGCCCCGGCGATTTTTGCAGCTTTTGGTTGCGCCCCGCTCATGCCGCCAAGACCTGAGGAGACAAACAGCAACCCGGAAAGATCGCCATCCGGGGCGACTCCGCACATCCGCCTGCCTGCATTGAGCAGGGTATTATAGGTTCCATGGACGATCCCCTGAGGACCTATGTACATCCAGCCGCCGGCGGTCATCTGACCATAGGAGGAGACGCCCATCTGCGCGGCGATCTCCCAGTCATCACCATTGTCGTACATCCCCACCATCAGTCCATTTGTGATAATCACCCTGGGATTATCCGGAGCCGAGCGGAAGAGACCGAGGGGATGCCCCGACTGCATGACCAGGGTCTGTTCCTCGGTCAACTCCCGGAGGTAGTTCTGAATGAGCAGGTATTGCATCCAGTTCTGACATACGCTGCCCGTTTCGCCATAGGTGACAAGTTCGTAGGGGTAGAGGGCCACATCGAAATCAAGATTATTGTCCATCATCAACTGAAAAGCTTTTCCAGCAAGACATTTTCCCCGGTATTCGTCGATGGGCCTGGCCTTGATCTGCTTCCAGGGGCGGTAACGATAACCGTAGATCCTGCCCCGGGTTCGCAGCTCCTTGAGGAATTCGGGAACAAGAACATTGTGATGCTCCTCGGGGACATAGCGGAGAGCGTTTTTTAAAGCGAGCGCCGTCTGCTGTCTGTTCAGCCGGTACCCTCGGTCGGGAGCCCGGCGGATTCCCTTTTTGAACTCACCTGCTTCAGGGAGGTCACCGCTGAGTCGAATGCTCATCGATGCCGTCACCTCGCTATTGTTCAGCATGCTTCCCGCCTCCATCAATAATGTGTTGTCCACCTGGCCGACCTGCGATCAAGAATATGTGATCAGGATAGCACAGCATAGTTGTATATACAACCAACTTTTCTATGACCTGCGTCATTTCCCCCTGCCAATACACTTACGGATAGCCAGACCAATAGAGGTTTTCCTTATATGTATTGGAATTTTCCGGTGGGATCATATCCCTTCGACGGAAAGACGACAGAGGAAAAACCTTGAAAAGAAACCTAATAGTATATACATTCAAAGACACACTAGACACTCCCCACCGATCATACAAGCATCACATGCTGAGGAATTAAGGTCATGGAAGAAGCCGCCACTATTGTCCTGACACCCGGTCAACTGAGTCTTTCCCAGTTGCGGATGATTAACCGCCGTCCGATAAACATGGCGCTTGCCGCCGATTGCATCCCCGGCATACACGCCTCCTCGGAGACGGTCCGCAGAGTCATCGAACAGGGGCGGATAATTTACGGAGTGAATACAGGTTTCGGTCTTCTTGCCAATACCATGATCCCTGCGGAGGAACTGGAAAATCTGCAGCATTCAATCGTCCTTTCCCATGCCGCCGGCATCGGTGAATTTATGGATGAATCGACGGTTCGCCTGATCATGGCCCTGAAAATAAACAGTCTGTCTCGCGGGTACTCGGGAATTCGTCTCGAGGTCATCGAGGCTCTTCTGGCTCTTCTAGGCGCCGGAGTCTACCCATGTATCCCACGAAAAGGCTCGGTCGGCGCCTCCGGAGATCTATCGCCGCTCGCCCATATGAGTACAGTTTTGCTTGGCGAAGGAGAGGCTATCTACCAGGGCAGAAGAATTTCCGGCAAAAAAGCACTGGAGGTAGCGGGTCTACAGCCTGTGATACTTGGGCCCAAGGAAGGTCTCGCCCTGCTTAACGGTACCCAGGCCTCCACTGCCCTCGCTCTCCAGGGCCTCTTCCTGGCCGAAGACCTGTTCGCCGCGGCCATGGTCAGCGGCAGCCTCAGCGTGGAGGCTGCTCTTGCCAGCAGGCGCCCCTTCGACGAGAAGATCCACCTGGTGCGAGGGCTGCAGAGTCAAATCGATACAGCCGCCTGTTACCGATCCCTGCTCCAGCACAGCGAGATCGAAAAATCGCACCAGAGCTGTGAGTCCGTTCAGGATCCCTATTCCCTGAGATGCCAGCCGCAGGTCATGGGAGCATGCCTTGAACAGATCCGCAATACCGCCAGGACATTGACCATAGAGGCCAACGGTGTCTCAGACAATCCCCTCGTCTTTCCCGATCAGCTGGACATCATTTCCGGCGGAAATTTCCATGCCGAACCTGTTGCCATGGCCGCCGACAACCTGGCTCTGGCTCTTGCCGAGATCGGCGCACTGGCAGAACGGCGCATGGCCCTGCTGATTGATACCCACATGAGCGGGCTGCCGCCCTTTCTCGTCGAAAAAGGCGGGCTCAATTCCGGTTTCATGATTGCCCAGGTGACGGCGGCGGCCCTGGCAAGCGAAAACAAATCCCTGGCTCATCCGGCCTCGGTCGACAGCCTGCCCACCTCCGCCAACCAGGAGGATCATGTTTCCATGTCGGCATTTGCCGCCAGGCGACTTGCCGAGATGGCCGAAAACACAGGTGGAATCCTGGCGATTGAACTGCTGGCAGCCTGCCAGGGCGTCGATTTCAGGGCGCCTCTGAAGACCTCTCCGCCGCTTGAAAAAGCCAAGGAGCTCCTCCGTGAACAGGTGGTATTTTACGACAGGGACCGCTATTTTGCCCCCGATATTCAAAAAGCCTCGGAATTGATCCTCTCCGGCTGCTATTCTTCATTGATGACGGCCGGACTGCTGCCGAGCGTGCACTAAAGGGATCGATAATGGCCACCCAACACCGTCAACCGGTCTATAAAACAATCAAGAAGTACATTCTTGAGAGAATTCAGAAAGAAGAGTGGCCGGCCGGCACGAAAATACCGTCCGAGGCTGAACTCGTCGACCGCTTCAATACCTCACGAATGACGGTAAATCGTGCAATGAGAGAGCTTTCTGTCAGTGGCAGGATTATCCGCAGACAGGGCCTGGGATCATTTGTAGCGCGCCGCAAACCCCAGTCATCATTTCTTGAAATCTCGTCAATTGCCGATGAAATTCGAAAGAGGGGCGGCAATTATTCCTGCGAAGTTCATCTCCTCTGTAAAGAAAAAGCAGCGCCGGCGCTTTCACAGGAAATGGAGATCAAACCCTACTCGCCTGTTTATCACTCCATCCTCGTCCACAAAAATGAAGGTGTCCCTATCCAGCTTGGCGACCGTTATGTCTGCCCTGAAATCGCCCCGGGGTTTCTCGAACAGGATTTCACGACGATGACACCAGCCGAATATCTCCTGGAGATAGCCCCTGAATATACCGCCGAACATATCGTCGAGGCGTTAATACCGGAGTCCTGGATTCGTGACCTGCTCGACATCAATGAATCAGAGCCTTGCCTGGTCCTGAGGAGAAAGACCTGGGTTAAAGGCCGGGTGGCGACCTTTGGCAGTTTTTATTACCCCGGTTCCCGCTACAGCTTGGGTGGAAGATTTACTGCTGCTTAATCAAAAGGCCCATTGTATCGACCTCATCCAGTAAAAACAGAGTTCCTTGCCCTCTGTGCGGTTACCCCTATGCAGCGGTGGCGATCAGACCCGTTTTTTAAATCCGGCCCGGTTGCTGTTCACCTCCTCAATATGGATGAAATAATTTTTTTCCCCGATTACCTCTGAAACTCACCCTAGCCAATTATGGAGGAACAGGGGTGCTTTTTTCACGGGCGACTGCAGCCTCGACGGCCGCAGTCGAGATGCAGTAATGAGGAGTACGAGCAATAATCAATCCGTTGGAAAAACGAATAAAAAAGATAGGCTGACAGTATCGATGGTCCTTCATCCCCAAAGGAAGACTCGTTTATTCTTCGCATCGGCTCATCAGTCTCTTGCCTTATCAAGGTGACGATGTAAGCGACAACCTCCTGGTATAGCGCTTCCTTGCCATTGTAATAATAGGGAATGTCTTCAACGCTCTTTCCTTCACGCTAAAAACTTCCGGCGCCCCCTCTGCCAAACACAGCTTCTCCGGGACCGGGGTATCGTCTCCCCGGAAATAGCATGGAGAATCAACGACACCTCGGCCTGGACGATTACTGTCCATAATTCCAGAGTGTTTCTGGGAAGAGCATGCAGGGGCCTCCACACCCCTACTCCGTCGACAATACAAAAAATTTGCAGGGTGCTGAGGCCAGCACTACAGGCCATGCAGGAAATGAAAACAGAGAGGACGAAATTACGGAAAATCTCTTCAATCAGTTCAATCGCAGGAAACACAATTTCCAAATATCTCAAAAAAATTCAATCCAGCCCTGTCTTCGACACAAAGCAGCGGCATCCAAAAGCAATGGACCAGTTTCATTTTTTGTCTTTCAAACGATAGATTACGGAAGAGGGTGATCACGCTCTGAGTTTCCTGGCTATCTCGGCGACATGGGCTCCCTGAAAGCGGGCGATGGTCAATTCGTTCTCTGAAGGCTGTCGGCTACCGTCGGTGTCTGCGAGCGTGCTGGCACCGTAGGGTGATCCGCCGGTGATCTCTTTCATATTCATCAATTCCTGGCAGGAGTAAGGAACGCCGACAATCACCATCCCATGATGCAAAAGAGTGGTATGGAAGGAAGTGATGGTCGTTTCCTGACCGCCATGTTGGGTGGCGGTGGAGGTAAAGACGCTGGCTGCCTTGCCGATGAGCTTGCCGTTGAACCAGAGACCGCCGGTCTGGTCGAGGAAATTGCGCATCTGGGCGCACATATTGCCAAAACGGGTAGGTGTGCCGAAGATGATGGCATCATAGCCTGGCAGTTCGTCGACACTGGCAACAGGGGCGGCCTGATCAATCTTGGCCCCGGCCTTTTTGGCGACCTCCTCCGGTATCAGCTCCGGCACGCGCTTGATAACCGTCTCGCTGTCGTCTACGCTGTCCGTGCCTTCAGCGATCGCCTGGGCGAGTATTTCCACATGCCCGTACATGCTGTAGTAGAGAATGAGAATTTTCGTCATGATTACTTCTCCTCCATGGTCTGACTCATGTCTGATATGGTAGCCTCTTGAGGAGTAAGATAACCACAAACTGTCCTTTTACGACACCTCTCCGATACAGGAGAGATTTTACTGCAGCACCTGCAGTCAGGAAGGCTAACAGATGGTAGGGTACCTTGAAAGATGGCCTTTTCACTCCCACTTCTTTTTCTTTGGGAAATGCTTTCGTGGAGTTTCAGGATACCGGGGCGGTTTTTTCCTCCTTGGCGACAATATGCGGCTCATTGGGACATGACTTCGCCACCCGCATCTCCTGCGGCGGCAGATCGTCCTGATCATAGCAGTAGATACCGCAGTTGAGACAGCGAGTTGCTTCCTGGCGGCATTGCGTCTCACTGATCGTACCCTCGACCTCACTGAAGGTTCCGATACGCTCCTGCAAGGGAATGATCGGTTTCACGGCCCTGGTTGGCACAGGCACAACATTGACCAGTGAGTCAACCATGGCCGGTGCCATCATCTCGCGCTGCCGGTCCTCGATGGCGGGTATTTCTCCGGTGGTCATATAATAATGAATCGACCTGGCTACGTATCTGCCGGCGGCAATGGCCTCGACAAGCAGACGCGGTCCGGTAAAGCAGTCGCCGCCGGCGAAAACACCCGGTATGGAAGTCTGCAGGGTCTCCTCATCAGCTTCTATAGTGCCGTAGCGCGTTGTCTGCAAGCCGTCGGCCTCAGCGATTTCACCGAGATTGGCCGCCTGCCCCACCGCCTGAATAACGATGTCACAGGAGACAACCTCCCGCGTACCTTCAACGGGTATGACCTCCGGCATACCTCCGCCGGCGTGTTGCCGCAACTCCACCTGTTCCACCTCGATGCCGGTCAAGCTCCCATCCTCCCCGAGAAAGCGGATCGGAGAAACAAGACAGCGCATAACCACGCCCTCTTTCTCGGCATCGGCGATTTCGTGAGCATTGGCTTCCATCAGGTCACGGGAGAAACGGAAAAGCAGGAGAACGCTTTCGGCGCCGGTTCGCAGGGCGGAACGGGCGCAATCCATGGCAACATTGCCGGCGCCGATAATGACGAACCGTTTGCCTTTGATAAGGTTTTCGTCGGTATGAAACCGCCTGAGATAATCGATGCCGCTGTATATTCCGGAAAGCTCCTTCCCCTCCAGCGGCAGCAACCGGCCGTGCCAGGCGCCGATGGCAAGATAGATTGCATCAAAGCCATTATTTTTCAAAGACTCAATGGTGAAGTCACGGCCGAGGGTGGCATTGGTATGAACCTTCACCCCGAGTTCGATGACGCCGTCGACATCCCAGTCGAGTTGTTCTTCGGAGAGGCGATATTCAGGAATACCGTAGCGCGGCATACCGCCGAGCTTCGGCATCATCTCGAATATCTCAACCTCATGGCCAAGCCGGCGCAGATAATAGGCAGCTGAAAGTCCGGAAGGACCTCCGCCGACGACGGCTGCCTTAAAGCCTGTATTCGCGGCCACCGGTACAGCAATCCTTTTGCCGCTGTTGCGCTCCCAATCGGCAACGAATCGTTTGATGGGATTGATGGCAAGCGGATCGTCCTTGATGGTCCGGCGGCACTCCGTGGCGCACAGCTCCGGACAAACCCGGCCGGTGGAAACAGGCAGCGGGTTGTTATCCTTGATGGTCAAAAGAGAAGCACTGTATTCACCCCGCCGGGCATGGCCCAGATACTTGGGAATGTTGATCTGGGCAGGGCAGCGCTGCCTGCACGGAGAAAGGCACTGGGTATACTGGTTCCAGTGGAGGATCTTGGTCTTCTCTCCAACCAGAGAAATAATTCCCTTGGGACAGGCCTCGATGCAGCTGCCGCAGCCGACACAGCGTTCCGGGTCAAACACCGGCAACCCGCTTTCTGGGTCCAGGCTGATCGCCGAGAACCGGCAGGCCTTTTTACAGGAGCCAAGGCCCAGGCAGCCGTTTTCACAGCGAATGAAGCCGTGATAGAGCTGCAATGCGGCACGGCAGTCCTGCATTCCGGAATAATTGTATTTACGGGCAGCTCGGTATCCGCCTTCGCAGGAGGAACAGGCGAGTGTCGGCTCGGCCCCCGTCACCTCGTAGCCAAGATAAGCGCCAATGGCCTCGGCGGTTTCGGTGCCGCCGACCACGCAGACATTCACCTCGATTTGCCGGTTGACTATCGCTTCGGCGGCGGCGTTGCAGCCGGCCTGACCGCAGCCTCCGCAATTGGCGCCTGGCAGCAGATTGGCCACGGCCTCGATTCTGGGATCTTCTTCAACATAGAACAATTTTGCTGCGATACCGAGAATAATGGCAGCCACAAAGGCAATTCCGGTGAGCAAAATAATGGGTGCAAACACA
Source organism: uncultured Desulfobulbaceae bacterium (assembly GCA_937132035.1). Lineage (GTDB taxonomy): Bacteria > Desulfobacterota > Desulfobulbia > Desulfobulbales > Desulfocapsaceae > Desulfopila_A. The sequence goes on from CAKZOA010000320.1 coordinate 13,732, forward strand.
ACGAATCTCCTTATTTCTTAACCGGCCATACCCTTGAAGCCGATAAATGCAAGCGACATGATGCCGGCGGTTACCAGAGCAATGGCAGTACCCTGCATGCTCTGGGGAATAGCCGAAATCTGCAGCCGCTCTCGATGGCCGGCAAACAGCAGCAGGGCTACAGCATAGCCAAGCGCACTGGCGCTGGCGAAAACCAGCATCTCGACAAAGGCCAGCTCCTTGCGGGCAACCAGCAAAGCCACTCCCATGACCGCGCAGTTGGTGGTGATCAGGGCCAGATAGACTCCAAGGGCGTTATAGAGCGCTTTACTTTTCTTTTTAAGAATAATCTCCACCAGCTGGACCAGGGAGGCGATAATCAGGATGAAGGTCAGCGTCTGCAGAAATTCAAGCCCGTAGGGTCGCAGCACGAAGGTGAACACAATCCAGGTGAAGATTGCCGAGAGGATAGTCACGAAAATGATTGCCGCCGCCATGCCGATGGCGGTCCCGAGCCGCTTTGAAACACCGAGGAAAGGACAGTGGCCAAGATACTGGGCCAGCAGGATGTTGTTAACGAAGGTGGCGGAAATAGCGAGATAGAAAAGATCCATGGATATGCCTCCTTAACCCTGTATGAATTTTTCACCGCGCCAGCGGGAAAAGAGATTCTGGAGACCGAGCAGGACACCGATGGTCACAAACGCACCCGGCGCCGAGACCATAAAGGACAGTGGTTCGAAGGACTCGTGGAAGACGGCATGACCAAACCATGAACCGGCGCCCAGAACCTCCCGGATGGTGCCGATAAGCGTCAGGGAGATGGTGTAGCCCAGACCGATGCTTACGCCATCGACCATAGAGGGCAAAGGTGGGTTCTTGGAGGCGAAGCCTTCGGCACGCCCCAGAACAATGCAGTTGACGACGATAAGCGGAATGTAGATGCCGAGCTGTTCGGAAAGCGGGAAGAAATAGGCTTTCATCAGGATCTCGACGATGGAAACCAGGGTGGCGATAATGACAATGTAGGAGGCGATGCGCACTTTTCCGGGAATGACATTTCTCAGGGCCGAGATAATACCGTTTGACATGGTGACGACGAATGCCAGAGCCAGGCCCATGCCAAGCCCGTTTACCGCCGAAGTCGTTATCGCCAGCGCCGGGCATAACCCAAGAACCAAACGAAACGGCGGTACCCGTTTCCAGAGACCGGCGGTCAGTGTCAATTTCAGATTCTGTGTCATGACTTCTCCTCGATTTCAGAGATCGACTTAAGAATCTCCTCTTTGTGATTCTGCAAAAACAGCAAGGCCTCATTTGTGCCGCCGACAGCGGCTCTGGAG
>CAKZOA010000321.1 GCA_937132035.1 uncultured Desulfobulbaceae bacterium
AAAATGGCAGACAAGGTCAACGTCCAGGACGGCGCCGTCATCCACGGCACCTACCAGAAGTCGCCAACCAATATCGGCAGCAACGTCTCCATCGCCCACAACGCCGTCGTGCATGGCTGCACCATCCACGACAATGTGCTCATCGGCATGGGAGCCATCGTTATGGACGACTGCGTGGTGCACTCCAACACCATCATTGCCGCCGGCGCCGTGGTGACCTCGGGGACAACGCTGGAATCGGGCAGTATTTATGCCGGTGTCCCGGCCAAGAAGATCAAGGATATCAGTGAAGAACTGATTTCAGGAGAGATTGGTCGCATCGCCGAAAATTACATCAAATACGCCGCCTGGTATCAATAAATTCCGGCTGATCCGACTCTGTTCATAAGGGGCGGTGGTCGAGGAGATCGAGCAGCCTGGAGGCCGCCGCCGTCGGAGAAGCCGTTCCCGCTTCTATTTCCCCAAGGAGCTGAGGCATCTCCTGCTGCACCCGCTCGCTGGTGTAGAACCAGCTGCGCAGTCCTTCATCAAGTATGAAGCGAAACCACTGCAGGGCCTGTTTTTTTCTTTTTCCCTCAAATTCACCGCTATCTTGCATCTGCCGGCGATGCTCCTCTATTTTCTGCCAGATGGCCTCAATGCCGTGATTGGCAAGGGCGCTGCAGGTCATCACCGGCACGGTCCAGTTTGGGCTGTAGGGCATGAGCAGATTCAGGGCAGCCTCATATTCACGTCTGGCCAGTTCGGCCCGATCGACATTATCACCGTCGGCCTTGTTGATGACAATGGCATCCGCCACCTCGAGCACTCCTTTTTTTATACCCTGTAGCTCATCACCGCCACCGGCGATCATCAGTACCAGAAAAAAATCGACCATGGAGGCCACCGTCGTCTCCGACTGGCCGACGCCAACGGTTTCAATTATGATGACATCGAAGCCTGCGGCCTCGCAGACCAGCATGGTTTCACGGGTCTTGCCGGCGACGCCGCCCAGGGTCCCCCCTGAAGGCGAAGGTCTGATAAAGGCTCTCTCATTGACCGCCAACCTCTCCATGCGGGTCTTGTCGCCGAGTATCGAGCCGCCGCTCCTGCTGCTGGAGGGATCGATGGCCAAAACGGCGACCTTCAACCCCGCCTCCGTGAGCATGGTGCCGAAAACCTCAATGAAAGTGCTTTTGCCGGCACCGGGCACACCGGTAATCCCCAGCCTAACAGCCTTGCCAGTACGGTCAAGCAGGCTGTCGACAATCTCTCGGGCAAGCTGCTTGTGGGCGGGCAGCGAGCTTTCTATCAAGGTGATGGTTCGGGCAAGCACCAGGCGATTGCCGGCTTCCACACCATCTATGTAATACTGGGCATCCATGTTCTTCAAAACGATGGCTCCGTGGGGAAAACAGTACACCACCAGAGGCGGTAGCGGCTGACAAACCGCTCCCGCCTCCCGGTATACTCTCTTTTCTCAACTGAGATGTTTTTTCTCAAGAAGCGACAGGGTCGCATCCGCAGACACCGGTATCGGTGTACCCGGACCAAAGACCGCCTCGACACCCGCGTTGTAGAGAAACTCATAATCTCCTGGGGGAATGACCCCGCCGGCAACGACGATGATCTCCTCACCGCCCAGTTTGCCTAGCTCTTCGATAAGGGAAGGTATCAGCGATTTATGGCCTGCTGCCAGACTGGAGGCTCCAACCACATGGACATCGTTTTCTATGGCCATCTTGGCCGCCTCCTCCGGCGTCTGAAACATGGGGCTGATATCGACGTCGAATCCAAGATCGGCATAGGAGCTGGCGATGACCTTAATGCCGCGATCATGGCCATCCTGACCCATTTTGGTCACCAGTATACGCGGTCTGCGGCCCTGCCGGGAGAGAAAGTCCTCGGTGCGCTGTCGCAGTTTTTCGATGATATCGGCACTACCGCCGAATTCGGAGGAATAGGCGCCGGATATGCATCTGGTGGTGGCAACATAACGGCCGAAAACCTTCTCCAGAGCATCAGAAATTTCACCGACGGTTGCCCTGGCCCGTACGGCCGGCAAGGCCATCTCAAGGATATTGCCGTCGCTTTCCGCTGCCCTGGTCAACTCCGCCAGGGCTTTTTCCACGGCGTCGTTGTCGCGGGACTGTTTTATCTCCTTGAGCCGTGCCACCTGTTCATCGCGAACGGAGGACGGCACCTCGCGCACCTCGAAATCGATCTTCTCATCGGGCAGCGTGTATTTGTTGACACCGACAATGACGTCGCTGCCCCGGTCGATCCTCGCCTGTTTGCGCGCCGCCGATTCTTCGATGCGCATCTTCGGCATGCCGGACTCGATGGCCTTGGCCATGCCGCCCATCTGTTCTATCTCGTCGATGATCTTCTGGGACTCGTCGACGATGGACTTGGTCAGCGATTCAATGTAGTACGATCCACCCAACGGATCGATAACATTGGTCACCTCGGACTCTTCCTGGATAATTATCTGGGTGTTGCGAGCGATGCGTGCGGAAAAATCCGTGGGCAGGCCGATGGCCTCGTCGAAGGAATTGGTATGCAGGGACTGGGTGCCGCCCAGCACCGCCGACATGGCCTCGAGAGTGGTCCGAATGACGTTGTTGTAAGGATCCTGCTCGGTGAGCGACCAGCCGGAAGTCTGACAGTGAGTCCGCAGCATGGACGATTTGGGATTGGCGGGATTGAACTGGCTCATGAGCCGGTGCCAGAGGAACCTGGCCGCCCGCAGCATGGCAATGTCCATGAAAAAGTTCATGCCGATACCGAAAAAGAAGGAAAGCCTCGGTGCGAAGGTATCGACGTCCATGCCGGCACTCAAGGCCGCTTTGACGTATTCAACGCCGTCGGCCAGGGTAAAGGCCGTCTGCAGCACGGAATTGGCGCCCGCCTCCATCATGTGATACCCGCTGATGGAGATGGTGTTGTACTTAGGCATGTTCTGCGAACTGAAGGCCATGATGTCGGAAATAATCCGCATCGACGGTTCCGGCGGATAAATGTAGGTGTTGCGGGTCAGATACTCCTTGAGAATATCGTTTTGGATGGTACCCGTAAGCTGCTCATGGCTCACCCCCTGTTCTTCGGCGGCGACGATGTACCCGGCAAGAATGGGAATGACGGCGCCATTCATGGTCATGGACACCGACATCTTGTCAAGGGGAATGCCGTCGAAGAGAATCTTCATGTCCTCGACCGAATCTATGGCCACCCCCGCCTTGCCGATATCGCCAGCAACCCGGGGATGGTCGGAATCATAGCCGCGGTGGGTGGCAAGATCGAAGGCCACGGAAAGCCCTTTCTGCCCTGCCTCCAATGCCCTCCTGTAGAAGGCGTTCGACTCTTTGGCCGTGGAAAAACCAGCGTACTGGCGAATGGTCCAGGGCCTGCCGGCATACATCGTCGCCATGGGACCGCGAACATACGGGGCCATACCCGGCAGGGTATTGACCGTCTCCATACCCTCGAGATCTTCAGCCGTATACAAAGGTTTGACCCGGATTCCCTCCGGTGTCTGCCATTCCAGTGTCTCCACTTGCTTGCCCTTCATCTGCGTGCTTGCCAGTTCCTTCCATTTTCCAAAATCCGGATGCTCAGTCATACGCTGCTCCTCGTCATATGCCGTGGGTGCTCGTGCTCTCTAGAGTATTCGACTCGTCCTGTTATCTGTACAGTCACCTATGACCGCTCACATAATTCAACCAGTATGCCGCCGGTGGCTTTCGGGTGCAAAAAGGCGATCTTGGCTCCGCCGGCACCGATGCGCGGTTTCTGGTCTATCAGCTGAATGTCCTTGGCCTTGAGTTCGGCCAGCGCCTCTTCGATGTTTTCGACGCGGAAGGCCACATGCTGGAACCCCTGTCCACGTTTTTCGATGAATTTGGCTACAGGGCCTTCCGGGGAGGTGGACTCGAGAAGCTCGACCTCGCTTTCGCCTACGGGAAAAAAGGCGGTGGTCACCTTCTGTTCTTCGACGGTTTCGTCGCCCTCAAATTCGAGGCCAAGAACCTCGGACCAGAAATTTTTGCCGTCTTCGATGCTGTTTACGGCGATGCCCAGATGGTCAATTTTCAGAATTTTCATGGTCTCCCTCCATAATGCTTCAAGTTTAAGAGTATTCAACCGTTGTCAATTTTTTTCTCGGCCGACTGCGCCATTCCCTGCCAGACCATTTCGAAAAGATCATTGGCCTGCTCGGCGAGACTGCCCTTCTTGCCTCTTTGTATCCACATGAAGAAACTGCGCTGCACAAAACCCATCATCAGATCGAGCAGGACCCCTGCCCTTACCCTGCTATTGAGTACGCCCTTCTCCTGGCCGTCGCGCAGCACGCTTATCAAAAGATCCATCATCCTTCGCTGCTCAAAGTTCCTGTCGGCCATCCAGGTCTTCATGGGCAGCGTCATAAAAACAATGCGCCCGAGCCCTTCGTGGCGCTCGTAGTAGTCGAGTTGGAGCCAGAAAACCTTGCGCAGTTTTTCCTTGAGATCCTCGATGCCATGGAGATGATCGATAATTCTATCGGTGAGCTTGCCCATCCATATGTCGGCGAAGGCGAAAACCAGCCGCTCCTTGCTGCCGTAATGCTTATAAATTGTGGTAAAGCTTACTCCAGCCTTGAGGGCGACATCGCGAATCGAGGCCCGGTGAAAGTCGGAATGGGAAAAGACCTCCAGTACCGCTTTTTCCAGCCGCTGCTGTATTGCCGGATTCAACTCTTCATGCATTTGTTTTACACGTCCCTTCTTTGACTGCCGTCGGCGAAAAAGGATGCCGCTTTCTTGAACCTGTACGAGCCGCAAATCCCCTGTGCCGGTTGCAGGCGAGGCTGAAATATCATGGCCGCTAGGAGCCGAACATCGACAACAGCACTCCTGCCGATACGGCCGACCCAATGACACCGGCGACATTCGGTCCCATAGCATGCATCAGCAAAAAGTTGCTGGGCTCCTCTTTTTGGCCCACCACCTGCGAAACCCTGGCCGCCATGGGAACGGCCGAGACGCCGGCGGAACCGATGAGCGGATTGATCTCTATCTTCAGTATCTTATTCATGAGCTTGGCCAACAGTACCCCCGATGCCGTGCCGATGGCAAAAGCGAATATGCCCAGTCCCAGGATGGCCAGCGTCTCGACCTTGAGAAACTGTTCGGCCGTGGCCGTAGCTCCGACGGTGATACCGAGAAAGATGGTAATGATATTGATCAGGGCGTTTTTGGCCGTATCTTCGAGGCGTCCGACAACGCCGCATTCGCGAAAGAGATTGCCGAGCATGAGCATGCCCACCAGCGTAGCGGCTGGGGGAACGATAAGGGAGACAATGACGGTGACGATGATCGGAAACAGTATTTTCTCTTTCTTCGAAACATCCCGCAGCTGTTCCATCTTGATAATACGCTCTTTTTTTGAGGTGAGAAGGCGCATGATAGGAGGCTGGATGATGGGCACCAGTGCCATATAGGAGTAGGCGGCGATGGCGATGGCGCCAAGCAGATGAGGGGCAAGCTTGGAAGAGAGAAAAATTGCCGTCGGCCCGTCTGCACCGCCGATTATGCCGATTGAAGCGGCCTCCTGGGCAGTGAACAGCCCCGAGGCAATGGCTCCCATGAAGGTCAGAAAGATACCAAACTGGGCCGCAGCCCCGAGCAGCAGCGATTTGGGATTGGCTATGAGCGGACCGAAATCGGTCATCGCCCCCACTCCCATGAAAATAAGCGGCGGGAAAATCCCCAAATGATCGCCCTGGAAGAGATAGTAGAGCAGCCCGCCCGGCTCAACGGTGTGCACCACCTTTTCAGTGATCTCAAGTACCGGCGGCGCCATGAGACCTGCAAAGGGCAGGTTGGTGAGAAGTACGCCGAAGGCGATGGGCACCAGCAGCAGCGGCTCGAACTTTTTGACAATGGCCAAATAAAGCAGGAGGAAGGAAATCGCCATCATCAGCACCGCCCCGGGGGTCATGCCATAAAACCCGGAATTCTTCATAAATTGGATTAAGGCTTCCAGCATAGTCTTTCTCCAGTACGTTTAGGATATAACCATAAGCAGATCGCCGGAGTTGACGGAGGCGCCTTTGGCGGTATGGATGGCCTTGACCACGCCATCACTGGGGGCCATGATATCGTTTTCCATTTTCATGGCTTCAAGCACCAGTAAAGACTGCCCCCGACTCACCGTATCGCCCTCACCGACATGGACCTCAAGTATGGTGCCGGGCATGGCGGCGACGATATTGCCCGGTGCGCCTCCTCCCGCCGCCGGTTTGCTGACGACAGGCTGCGGCTGGGTTGGGGCTTCAGGCGCCGCCTGCCGTGGCGGCGGACTGGTGGCGGGGGCGGCCGGACGACTGCCTTCTTCCTGCAGCTCCTCAATGGCTACTTTGTATTCATTTCCGTTTACAAGAACTCGAAATTGCCTCATAGCACAAACCTCCAAAGAGCTACAGTGAGTTATTCATATGTTCGGTAATGCCTGCCCGCTGCCAGACCGGCGCCGGGTCCTCTACCCTTTCTATATTTCTGATGACGATATTGCTCACCGATGTTTTCAGCTGCAGGGCCAGGGCAGTGGTTATGGCGGCAACGATCTCCTCGTCGTTCAAAAAGTCTTTGCCGTTATTCCCTGCAGAACAGGCAGCTCCCTGCGGTTGCAGCTCTGCGGTCTTTACCGGTTTGGTCGAAGACAGTCTGGCCATCACGCCGATAACCAGCTGCAGTACAACCAGTGAAACTAAGGTTATGCCCATGCCAAGAACGGTGGTGATAAGTCCGGCCGTCATCCGCTGCATCAGCGTAAGGGTCTTCATAACCTCCGGGTCGGCAAAACGTCGCAGCAGTTCTATGGTTTCCATGCGTACTCCTCCTCGATCACAGCGGCATGTTCCCGTTCTTTTTCGCAGGTCGCTTTTCCCGTTTACCCTCAAGCACATTGAAGGCATCGATAATCCGCTGACGCGTCGCCTGCGGCTCTATGATATCGTCGACGAAGCCGCGTTCAGCCGCCTTGTAAGGCGTGGCAAACTCGGCTACGTAGTCTTCGAGTATCTTCTGCCTGGTAGCCCCCTTGTCCTCAGCCTTATCTATCTCTTTTTTGAAGATGATATTGACCGCACCTTCAGAGCCCATCACCGCAATCTCCGCAGTGGGCCAGGCAAAGACCATATCCGCACCCAGCGACTTCGAACACATGGCGACATAGGCGCCGCCGTAGGCTTTTCTGGTAATAAGCGTCACCTTGGGTACCGTGGCCTCGCTGTAGGCATAGAGTATCTTGGCGCCGTGGCGTATAATACCGCCGTATTCCTGGGTAGCTCCCGGCAGGAAACCTGGTACATCGACAATGGTCAGCAAGGGGACATTGAAGGCATTGCAGGTCCTGATGAAACGGGCGGCTTTGTCACCGGCGTTCATGTCCAGACACCCGGACATGACCTGCGGCTGGTTGGCGACAATGCCCACGGATTTGCCGTTGATACGGGCGAATCCGGCAACCAGATTCTTGGCAAAATAGGGTTGGTATTCGAAAAATTCGCCGCCATCTATGACCGGCCGGAAGACATCGTGAATGTCATAGGCCTTGCCGAGACTCTCGGGGATGAGATCGTTGAGCTCTTCTACCTGGCGATTGATGTCATCCGCCTCGCCGTGTCGCCTGGGGTTCTCCATATTATTGGAGGGCAGAAAACCGAGCAGTTTCCTGATCATATCCAGACAATCCTGGTCTGACTCGGCCAGAAAATGGACGTTGCCGCTGGTGCTGTTGTGGGTCATGGCCCCGCCGAGATCTTCGGCGGTGACAACTTCGCCGGTAACCGTCTTGATAACCTGCGGTCCTGTGATGAACATCTGCGAGGTTTTGTCCACCATAAAGATAAAATCGGTAAGCGCGGGAGAATAGACGGCGCCGCCGGCACAGGGGCCCATAATGGCGGAAATCTGTGGGACGACACCTGAGTATATGGCATTTCGAAAAAACAGATCACCGTAGCCGGAGAGAGCGTCGACCGCCTCCTGGATGCGGGCGCCGCCGGAGTCGTTGAATCCAACGATGGGAGCGCCGACCTTGACGGCGCTGTCCATGGCTTTGACGATTTTCCTGGCGTGCATTTCTCCTAAAGCACCACCTGTGACGGTAAAATCCTGAGAGAAGGCATAGACCAGGCGACCATCGACGGATCCGTAGCCGGTGACCACCGACTCTCCCTCAAAGTCCATTTTATCCATGCCAAAGCGCGTACATCTGTTTTTAATGAAGGCATCAAGCTCGACAAACGAACCGTCATCGAAGAAGTATTCAAGCCTCTCCCGCGCCGTCAGCTTACCCTTGGCATGCTGCTTTTCAGTGCGTTCAATGCCTCCGCCCAGAGATATTTTCTCTTTTTTGCGTCGCAACAGTTCTCGTTTTTCAACGGACATATTTCACGCTCCCTCCAGTTTTGGGATTATCTGCGAAACGTTCGCGTTCTTACCTATTCAGCCTGTATTTTCCATTCTCCCTGCGTGTCCAGGATTAATCTTGTTACAAAATAGGCCATCCGTTTTGTTATCCCTCCACAGAAATAACTAATATATTCTTAAATATCATACACTTAAAAAGACGACCCATATTAATGAAAGTGGCACAATTACTAATGAACAAATACTGTTCTTCAAACTTTCTCAAGATAAGATATTATTATAAGGTTATTTTTGATACATCCATAAGAATGGTGGTCTCGAAAAAGTAACAATGTTACTGTTCCTATACCTAGGTGTACAGTAAACTCCTTTTCACTGTCAAGAGAAAATATCATCAGCAGGGCTTCTACGCTTAAGCGCTCAACGATTTCAGGCAATACAACAAAGACAAAGTTTACGGTTGGAACCGATTCCCTGCCCCTGCGTAAATACGAAGAAGGGATTGCCTAAAAAGACCTTGCCGGCTTTTCCTCCGGCAAGTGCGTCCTGCGACTGAGGTGAGATGAGCTGAGCTGAGGCCAGCCATGCCCTGAAAGGGGGATACGAGACAAACGGAGTTATCCCCCTGCGGACGCGTTATTGCATCACTTTGAAGGGGCGGTACTAGATAGTGGGATTTGTTCTTTTTTTCTGCTCCATGTACCTGCTGAAGCGCCGTACATGTTCAGCGGCATACTTTTGAGCCCGCTCTGCGTCGCGGTCGGCGATAGCCTCGACGATAAGATGAAGATCTTGAAAATTCTCATCCATTTCGGTTTCACCGATTATCTGGAATTTATCGTAATAGCGATGAATGCTGTCATGGATGGAGTGCAGCACGAAGGTGAAAAGAGGATTTCCTGCTATTCTGGCAATTCCCGTGTGGATTTTCTCGTCAATCTGGACAAGACTGTTCCAGCCGTCAAGTCCTTTTTCCATACAGAGGGCAGCCTCTTCAACCAGCTTTGCCATCTTCTGATTGTCCGATGCCGTTGTCCGTTGTGCGGCCAGTCCGGCGACAGTTCCTTCCACCGTCTCCCGAAATTCGGTGAGATGTTCGAGGGAAATAGTATAGGAGCGTATGAGCATGGCCAGATTTTCTGCCATCAGTTCGGCATTGGCGTCCTTGACAAAAGCACCGCCTCCTGCCTCCAGCCGGATCTCAATAAGCCCCTTCTCTTCAAGGATACGCAGGGCCTCACCCAGGGTGTCCTCATCTGTCTGAAACATTTCGCAGAGCTTTTGATCCGATGGCAGCAGTTCACCCGGGCACATCCTGCCCTCAGCAATTGCCGTCTGCATCTGCTCCACCACGTCCTGATACATACGGGTCTGTTTCGCTCTCTGAAAATGGCTGTTCATTGGTCCCCATGCTAAGAAATTAACGATACCACCTTGAAGGCAACCATAGTCTAAGGATATGACATCCTCAAAACAAAGACAATTCGTTTTCTGTGATTACCGTTTTTTCTCCTGCTGATACTCCGCCAATCCTCGCCCCACCAGAACCAATCTCCCTGACACACACATCGAGTTACATGCGTTTTCTGACAATGTTTTGCCTCTACCACCACATATGAGCAGTACAAGAGACCGGATAAATAAATTGACAAGCCTCAGTCGATATGCCAGTTTTAAAGATTACCGGGATACTCTCTTGTGCTCCATCCGCAAATGGAGCAGGCATTCAGATACCACTGCCGGAAAGATTGCCCTGTGGAGCAGAGAGATACGCAAGGATAAATCGGCTTCTGCCTGTAAATGGAAGGGGATACCATATGTATAAGATGTATGAGATCCGTCGTGCCCATGCCGGTAATGTGCCTTTTTTGCTGTTTTCAGCGACAAAGTGGCATATTTTGCAAAAAACAATTAAGATAATTCATGTTTTGTATTCATTTCCTTTTGTATGCAGGCGATTTTGCTGTGAAGGAAATCACATGACGGTGTTGCCGCTGGGTATGAAATAGTGTATACAGTTATGAGACAATAAGAGTGTATGTATTAATTGCATACAATAAATATATACATTCCGACGTTGAGGCATGGGAGATGCGCTTCAGCAGTGTCCCATCAAAAGTCCATTAACATATGAAAAGGAGGGGATAAATAGCAAAATCGTACATTGGTTCCAGCTATCCGGTAGTACTCAAAACTTCAACCATATGGAGAGTGTAGAATGTTCAAGACATTGAAATCTATTACTTGTATCACCATGGCAGGCCTGCTCCTGACATTCAGCGGAAACGCGGCCTTTGCAGAGCCGGAAATGACACTCAAATTTGCCGGCCAGAATGCAAGCGATCATCCGGCAACCAAGATAATGAATAAAATCGCCACGGATATCGCCGAACAAACCGAAGGCCGCATCGAGGTCAAGGTGTATCCTGCCAACCAACTTGGCGACTACAGTCTGGTCTATGAAGAGCAGATCCGCGGAACCATCGACATGTCCTGCATTTCCGTTCCCAGCCAGTTCGATCCCCGCATGGAACTCATCTACATCAATGGCTATGTAAGCGATTACGAGGATGCCAAAAAGGTATTCGCCCAGGATGGATGGCTTTTCAAGAAGATGAATGAGTTCAACGAACGGCTTGGCGTCCAGCTTCTCGGCTTCTACGTTGAAGGCATGATCGGTACCGGTACCACCAAGCCCGCCAATGAGCCCCTCAACCCCGACGTAGAAAAGGGTGTTCTTATCCGCGTTCCCAACATGGATGTCTACAACCTCGCCGCGCAAGCCATGGGCTATAATACCCAGACCATTCCCTATGCCGATGTTTACCAGGCCATTCAGACCGGTGTTGTCAACGGCGTTAACGGCTACCCCGTGGCCGCCGCCTACACCGCTCTTGGCGATGTCCTCGATAACTGGTATATGACCAATTATTCCATCGAGGTCCTCAATTTCATGATCAGCGGCAAGACCTGGGATAAAATCAGCGCGCAAGACCAGGCCGTTATCGAAGATATCCTGGCCAAGGCCACTACCGCCAGCATCGAGAACGCCAAGCAGGTTGATGAACACTACATGGATATGATGCGCGAAAAAGGCATCAAGGTCCACACCTATACCAAGGAAGAATTGAAGCCCTTGATGAAGGCGGCCGCTTCCACCTGGCCGAAGCTCGAAAAGAACATGGGCAAAGAGCTCATGGACGAATTCAGGAAAGAGCTTGCCCCTAAGTGATATCATCTCAGCTATTACTGGTATTGTAGACTATTAGACGAGGTCCGGGAGAGAGCGATCTTCCCGGACCTCCAATTATACTATGGAGTATATTCGTGTCTGATATCAAGCTTGGTCCTGATAATGCGTGTGTCTCTTCGCCGGAATGCCCAAGCGACCTGAACGCACCAAGCAATCTCTTCGATCGCATAGTCATCAACACTTTTTCCATCGTCTGCTTCCTCTGCACCGTCTCCCTCACGCTCATCATCTGCGTCGCCACTTTCTTCCGTTATATTCTCGAAGGTAACCTGTACGGGTATGAGGAGTGGGTCAAACTGCTGGCATTCTGGCTCTACTTCATCGGCGCTGCCATTGGAGCCTACAACCGTACCCATGTTTCCGCAGATCTTGTCAACGCGTATTTGCCCGACGGCAAGGTCAAAGACTCTTTGACGGTCCTGAAAAACTTTATCACCGTCTGCGTTGCCGCACTTTTTGCCTGGTATGGCTACGATTTTTTCATGTTTGGCTACCAGGGACCACTGGGGACGGGGATAGCCATCCCCAAGACCAGCGTCTGGAGAATTAGCCTGTGGGTCGGGTATTTGTCCGTCTTTTTAGGCCTGGTTTTCATGGTCTACTACTTTGCCAGAGACCTGGTCATCAGTCTGCGTGACCTATTCGGGAGGAAAAAGGGATGATCTTCATTGCGCTCATAATTCTGATTCTCTGCTTGATGATCGGCGTACCGGTGCCGGTCAGTTTCATGGCCTCTGCAGGCTGGCTGATCTTTTTCGGCGGACCGGCCCACGAAGGGTATCAGGCCACCCAGTTGCTGCCCTACGGCTACGCCCAGATGAACTCCGTTTCGCTGATTGCCATTGCCCTCTTCATTGGCGCCGGCGGTATCATGGAAAGAGGCCGGATCGGTGAGAAGCTGATCGACTTCGTCGACGTCTTCGTCGGCCATCTCAAAGGCGGACTCGGTGTCGTCGCCGTCATCTCCTGCGCCATTGTCGGTTCCATCTGCGGCGCTGCCTGCGCCACCTTGTCCTGCGTCGGATCCATCATATTCCCGAGATTCCACCGCGAGGGCTATCCCCGCGGAGTCGCCGCCGCACTTCTGGCAAACGCCTCCCTCTTGGGTCTGCTCATCCCCCCCAACGCCACCTTGATTATTTTTGCCTGGATCAGCGGCCAATCGGTACTCGCCTGTTTTCTGGCAACAGTGGTCCCCGGCTTTATCACCATAGTGCTGTTATGCGCGGTAAACTGGTTTCTTCTCCGCCACAATACAACCATCAAGATTGGCGAAAAGAAAAACAGAAGCACTTCCGATAAACTACAGCTTTTCCGCTCGCGGGGGCGCATCGCCCTGCCGGCCCTGATGTTGCCGGTGATCGTTCTCGGCGGTATATACGGCGGTATAATGACCACCACGGAAGCATCGGCGATGGCGGTGCTCTATGCCATTCCGGTGGGCATGTTCGTCTACAAAGGGCTCAATTTGAAAAACACCTACGAGGTGATTGTCGAAACCTCCGTCACCACCGGTGTCATCATGGTCATGCTCTACTCGGTCGCCATGCTGAGCCGCCTCTATATCCTTGAAGATCTGCCCGGTGTCTTGCTGGGGGTGTTCTATGCCATATCCAGCGACCCGTTGATGATCATGTTCATGATCAACATATTCCTCGTCATCATGGGCATGCTCATGGACGATATCAGTGTGGTGGTTCTGACAACGCCGATACTCATGCCGATTATTATGGAAATCGGTTTCAATCCAATCCATTACGCGGCAATCGTCGGCGTCAATACCGGTCTCGGCTGTATTACCCCGCCGGCCGCACCGGTTCTTTACTTATCCGGACGTTTGGGCTCGGCACCGATTGATGAGATGATGAAACCATGTTTGTGGTTCATCATACTCTGCTGGGTACCGGTACTGGCCGTAACGGTATTTTTCCCCAAACTTTCTCTTTTTCTCCCTCATTACATAATGGGAACACCGTGGTAAGCTAACAATGAAATTTTATCGTAATCTTTTCGCAGTATTGTGTTTCGCATTTTTTTTCACCGGCATGACGACCAACACTCCCTTTGCCTTTCTGGTCGCCATGTTCTGCGGAATGCTGTCGCGAACCGCGGAAAAAAAAGGCTGGCCCGATCCATTCTAGCCTAAAGCAGCGCCGCATTCAGGAGGATCACTCACATGAGTCGTATAGTCAGGGCGGGGATACGCTATTCTCGCCTTGTTTTTTTCTAAGCTTAAGGGATTCCGATTAAACGGTCAGTTATTGAAGCAGACGGGTCTTTTTCTCGGTCATCCCCCTGCAGTACAACGCTGATTTTTAAACTCCTGCACTGTTTTCGAGGTAGCAATGAACGACAATACTTTCCAATTTTTCTCCGGATCCGACATATATACTCTGCTCACCATGGAAAAATGTATCGAGGCCATGCATGAGGCGTTCAGTGCATTGAGCCACGGCAAGGTCGTTATGCCGCCACGCATGCGTCTGATGATGGAGGAGGACAATGCAAACGCCCTTTTTATGCCGGTCTATCTGCCCGGAAGCAAAACAGTTGGCGTAAAGACGGTTACCAATAACATCGACAACATATCGAGAAACCTGCCGATAGTCCATGCGATGATGATGATCTTTGATTCGGTGACGGGAGTGCCGCTCGCCGTATTGAATGGCGAGGCGATCACGGCCATGAGGACCGGAGCGGTATCCGGTCTGGCAACCTCTCTTCTGGCCCGCGAAGACTCCCGCACAGCGGCTATAATCGGAACCGGAACTCAAGGGGAGACCCAACTCGAAGCGGTTTGCGCAGCCAGGCCGATAACAAAGGCATACGTCTTCGATCTCAACGTCGACAAAGCCAGAGATTTCGCCAAAACGATGTCGGAAAAACTCCACATTGAGGTAGTCAGCGCCGCGTCGCCGGCGGATCTGGCCGAGGCGGACGTTGTATGCACCGCCACCCCATCCCAAAGGCCTGTCTTTGACGATACACATCTGAAAAAAGGCGTGCATATAAACGGCGTGGGCTCCTACAAACCGGATATGCTGGAAGTTCCTGCAGAAACGACAGCCAGGGCCAAGGTCGTCGTCGACCGCATGGAAAGCTGTCTGGCGGAAGCTGGTGATCTTGCCCAGCCTTTGGCGCAGGGAGTATTTACAAGAGAGCACATTCACGGCGAGCTCGGCGATGTGGCAACAAAGAAGATCTCCTCGCGGGAAAATGATGAGGAAATCACGTTTTTTAAATCTGTCGGCGTCGCCGTCCAGGACCTTGTCTGCGCCAACCTGGTTATAGCGATGGCCAAAGAGAAGAAGTTGGGAACCACGCTGACTCTCTAATCCCATAGCTTCAGTGTACCTTGAATAAGAAGGATTGTCGCTCAAGGTCGAGGCGTGGCAGGAAATTTTACCGA
>CAKZOA010000322.1 GCA_937132035.1 uncultured Desulfobulbaceae bacterium
AGAATCCGCACCAGTACATCGGCGTTCTGTTCGCACATGGCGTGAAAGTGCAGGCAGCTGATGGCATCAAGGTCAAAATCGTGCAGATCCTCCGGCTGGATGCCGAATCTCGAACCTGGCAGACAGGGATTGTAGAGATCGGTTTCCACCTCGCTGTGGCCGGGGTTGACGCGAAATCCCACGCGGATGTTACGGCCGCTTTTTTCCACCCTCCGGTGGTGAGCCTGCCACTGGGAGAGGGAGTTGAAGAGAATATAATCGCTGCAGGCGATCACCCGCTCCATCTGTTCGGGCGAATAGGCGGGTGCATAGGTGTGGACCTCGCCGCCGAAGTCCTCCCGGCCGAGACGGGCCTCGATGGGTCCGCTGGCGCAGACACCGTGCAGGGTTTTGCCTATCAGCGGAAACAGCGCCGGCAGAGCGAAGGCCTTGAGGGCCAGCAATATTCTGGCGCCGCTGCACCGCTGGACCTCATCGAGGATGGCGCAGTTGCGGGCGATACGGTCCTCGCTGATGAGGTAACTTGGCGTCTCCACGCGGCGGACCGCCTCCGGCGGGCAGTGGCTGCTGGTGAATATATTCATGGCGATATCAGGGCAGTGAACCCTCGAAATCCACGACCTTCCAGGGGAGTCCGTAACGGTTCAGGGCTTCCATAAAGGGGTCGGGATCGAGCTGCTCGACATTGAAGACCCCGGCGCCCGTCCAGATTTTCTGCACCATGAGCATCGCCCCGATCATGGTCGGTACACCGGTGGTGTAGGAGACTGCCTGTGCCTGAACTTCTCTGTAGGTTTTGGCGTGGTCGCAGATATTGTAGATGTATTTCTGCTGCCTGGTACCCTTCTTTTCACCGTCGAAGATGCAGCCGATCACGGTTTTGCCGGTATAATTGGTGCCCAGAGAGCCGGGATCGGGCAACAGGGCCTTGAGAAACTGCAGCGGAACGATCGAGGTCCCTTGGTAATCGATCTTGTCGATGCGGGTCATGCCGACGTTGTCCAAAACCTTGAGGTGGGTGATATAGGGCTCGGAGAAGGTCATCCAGAATCTGATCCGCTTCAACCCTTCGATGTGCTTGACCAGCGACTCCATTTCCTCATGGTAGAGCAGATAACTCTCCTTGGGACCCACCTCCGGATAGTTGAAGGAAAAATGAACACAGTCGTCATCAAGGATCGGGGGTGTTTCCACCCAGATGCCGTTGTGCCAGTGGCGTACGGTCTGGGTGACCTCGCGGATGTTGATTTCGGGATTGAAGTTGGTGGCAAAGGGATGGCCATGATCGCCGGCATTGCAGTCGAGGATGTCGATGGTTTCGATGGAATCGAAGAGCCTCTTCTGGGCATAGGCGCAGAAGATGTTGGTCACCCCGGGGTCGAAGCCGCAGCCCAGCAGGGCCATCAGTCCCTTTTCCTCGAATTTCTGCTGGTAGGCCCACTGATGGCTGTACTCGAAATGAGCCGAGTCGGGCGGTTCGTAGTTGGCGGTGTCGAGGTAATGGGTGGAGGTGGCCAGGCAGGCGTCCATGATGGCCAGATCCTGATAGGGAAGGGCTACGTTGATTACCAGCTCGGCGGAGCACGATTCGATAACCCTGACGATGTCGTCGACATTATCAGCATCGATCTCCACCGAGGCGATGTCAACACCGTACCGCTCCTTTACCTCGGAGGCGATGGCCCTGCATTTTGAAACGGTTCTGCTGGCAAGGGTAATGGAGGTAAAAACCTCGGGGAGCTGGGCGCATTTTTTAGCGACGACGTTTCCTACTCCGCCGGCGCCGATGATCAAAATTCGTGACATAGTAGACTCCTGATGACTAGAAATAGCTGAGAAACTGTCTGCTCATGATATTATAAAAGCCACATCAAACAACAGTCAGTCTTCTTTTTCAAAATAGGTATATCCCCCCAGGCCGTCAAAAAAACATTCGATAATAGCCTTGCGGTCCTTGGGGGTTATAAGGCCGAGTTCGATGGACTCTTCGGCGATTTTGCGCAGTCTGTTTTTCATGGTGCGCACATCATACTCGACGATGGAGAGTACGTCGGCAACGGAGTCGCCCTCGACCTCGCGAATGAACTTATAGGTTCCGTCTCGGTTGACGTGGATTGAAATAACATTGGTGTCGCCGAAAAGATTGTGCAGATCGCCCAGTGTCTCCTGGTAGGCGCCGACCAGAAAGACGCCGAGATAATACTCCTCGTCAGCCTTGAGTTCATGGAGCATGATCGATCTGCGCTCGTTGTAGGGATCGGGGAAGTTGTCGATCTTGCCATCGCAGTCGCAGGTGATATCGGAGATGATAGCCGGGTGAGTCGGCGGCTCGTTGAGCCGGTGAATGGGCATGACCGGCAGGATCTGGTCAATGGCCCAGACATCGGGCAGCGATTGAAAGAGGCTGAAATTGCCGTAATAGATGTCATAGACCGTCTGATTGACGGTTTTCAGGTCTTTGGGGACATGCTTGAGGTGACGGGCGACCTGCGACAGCTTAATGAGGATGTGCTGCACCAGATTATCGGCCAGTGCCCGTTCCCTGATGGAGAGCTGACCGTGCTTGAAAAGCTGCCGCGCCTGACTCTTGTAGAAGAGGGCGTCGTTGAGGCATTCCTGGATGTTTTTGGCGGAGATCATCTCGTAGGTGGAATGCAGATTGTCGAGCAGACCGCTGCTGGATTCCGGCAGCTTTTCGGGAATAGGCGGCGGCAGAAACGAGGAGACGTCGAGGATATTGAACAACAGCAGTGAATAGTAGGCCACCACCGCCCTGCCCGATTCGGTGATGAGGGTGGGATGGGCTATGTTGTTGCGGTCGAGCACGGAGATAACCGTCTCGACGATGTCCCAGCAGTATTCCTCCATGGAATAGTTCCTGCTGGAATGGTAATCTGTCTGCGAGCCGTTGTAATCAACGGCCAGGCCGCCGCCGAGGTCGAGGTAGCCCATGGGCGCGCCTTCTTTGGTAAGTTCCTCGTAGATGCGGCAGGCCTCCATGGCGCCGGCCCTGATATCGCGGATATTTGGTATCTGCGAGCCGATATGATAATGAAGAAGCTGCAGGCAGTCGAGCATTTCCTCCTTCTTGAGTCGGTCGACGACGTCGACCACATGGCTCATGCCCAGGCCGAAAACCGAAGAATCACCGCCGGAACTTGACCATTTGCCCTCCGCCTGAGTGGAAAGCTTGATGCGCAGCCCGAGGTTGGGCTTGACCTGCAGCCGTTTTGCCCGTTCGATGATGAGATCCACTTCTCCGGGAACCTCGACCACGAAAAAAACCTTAAAGCCCATACTGATGGCATAGAGACCGATATCGATGAATTCTTCATCTTTATAGCCGTTACAGATCAGGCAGGCCTCGCGGTTTTTCATCATCGAGATGGCGGCAATAAGTTCGGGCTTGCTGCCGGCCTCGAGACCGTGGGAATACTCTTTGCCGAACTGGGTAATGGCCTCGACCACCTGTTCCTGCTGGTTGACCTTGATGGGGTAGACTCCCCGGTATTCGCCCCGATATCCGGTTTCCTTGATGACCTTGCGGAAGGTCTCGTTGAGCAGTTTGATCTGCGAGCCGAGGATGTTCTCGATACGCAACAGCACCGGCATGGAGAAACCGCGGTCCTCTATTTCCCGGGCGACTTCATAGAGGCTTATGCGCGGACCGTGATCGGAGCCGAAGGGGGTGACCACGGCGTCGCCGGAAGTGTCGATGGAGAAATAGCCGGCCCCCCAGTTCTTTACGCCGTAGAGTTCCGAGGCATCCTTTATACTCCATTTGTCCTTTGAGTAGATAGTTCTCATCAAGTTAAGCACCGTATGAAGACCGAAAAGCGATTTTTCGGCAGGTTTTACACATATCCTGTTGCTGTGTCATGAAACCAGCATAACCAGCTCTGGCCAAAATATAAGCCGGTCGACTCTACAGTGTGCTTTGGTAAAAAGTCAACGTATATCTGTACCGGTTTATGCGGCAATTCAAGAAGAACGCCGACCTATACCGGCCGCAGACGGAGTCAAACGGCTTATTACTCTTCTTTCTGGGTCCATTTGCAGTAGGGATAAGTTCTGAGGCTGCCGTTATAATAGCATCGGTCCTCCGACACTTCGCGTCCCAGCCACGGTGGTCTGATAAAATCCTGGTTCTCACTGTGCAGTTCTATTTCGGCGATGACCAGGCCCTCGTTGTCGCCCTGAAATTCGTCGATTTCCCAAATAAACCCCTGGTATTCCTTGCGGTAGCGACGTTTGCGGATGAGAAGGGGCAGGCAGAGTTTTTCCAGCATGAGCTGGGCGTCGGCCGGGGGAATGGGGTACTCAAACTCGAGCCTGCTGAGGTTGTCGCGTTTGCCTTTTATGGTAAGCCAGGCCCTCTCTCCGGCCTGGCGAATCCTGAGTGTCGAGCAGGAATCCGAGGACATATATCCCTGCACATACAGCTCGGAGGTGGCACCTTCTTTCCAGCTGTCGCCAACGACTGTAAATTTCCGTTCGATCTCAAGACCCATGTTTTTTTCCTGCGGCCGGCAGACGGCCGGCGAGTTCGAGACTGGTGAAGTTCAGCGTCGCATGCACCGTCAGCACCGGAAAGAGAAGAGCCATCAGAAAGATATTGACAATGGGAATGATGCTCACCAGTGCCGGGAAAAGGCCCAGCCTGAAGGAGTGCCCCCTGTGCTCTTTTACCCAGGCCATCTTTTTACTTAGAGACCATCGACGCCTGGAGGCCGGGTAGTCGAGAAACATCAGGGCCGAGAAATAGACATAGAGCAACAGAGCCACCAGCTGGCCGACAAGAGGAATAAAGTTGGCAGCCAGGGCCATTATGGAGATGAGAATACCAAAGCCGGCTATTTTCAGGCCTTCCCAGAGATCAATGAGGATGCCTCTGAGGGTGAGACCGTCGTCCATTTCGAAATCATCGCCGGCATGAAGTTTTTCGGCCGCCGTAGCCAGCAACACATATCCAGGAGTCGAGACGGTGAAGGCCAGCAGGAAGGCGAGATAAAAGGCGGCAACCCTGCTGACAAAAAGATAGAGCCACTTTAAAAGCGTCCAGCCGCCGTATTTGAGCCAGCCGACAATGCCTGCAGCTTCCGGGGGGATGAGGAAAAAACCGCCGGTAAGCCGGTCAATGAAGGCCAGGGAAAGATCCATGCCCAGCCAGGTAAGACCGATGGTCACCAGAAAAAGCAAGGCGCTCAGCGCTATCAGCCTCTTCGTGCCGAAGAGAAAGGCAAGGGAGTGGGAAAGGGGGATATAGCCTCCCGATGGTCTGGATGTTTTTTTTTCAAAACCAGGTGTTTGCATGGCATATAATAACAGTGTTGAGTATATTTATATCTGTATACCCGAATCCATAGATGTACAGAAATAAACGGTGGGTTTTTTGCAGGGGCCGGTTCGAAAGGACTATTGTAGCAAATCTCCTTGGAGAGAGGCGAGGAATTTTTTTCGCCGGTATTTACAGGTGATCGTATGAGCAGTTTGACAAAAAAGTCCAAGATTCAGTATGTCTGCAATAAGTGCGGGTATAAAAGCGGCCGGTGGCTCGGCCGTTGCCCCGACTGCGGCGAGTGGGAGAGTTTTGCCGAAGAGATCAGTCGTCCCCGCAGCAGTAAGGCGATACCGAAGATCGAACCCCAGCCGCTGCATCTTGCTCCCGACGGTGAGGAAGAACGTATCTGCACAGGTATTGAAGAGCTTGACCGGGTCCTGGGCGGTGGTATTGTTCCTGGTGGAGTGGTGCTTATCGGCGGTGACCCGGGCATAGGTAAATCGACGCTGATGATGCATATGCTCAAGGCCGTCGCCATGAAAGGCGGCAAGGTGCTCTATGCTACAGGTGAGGAGTCGGCCAGGCAGATTAAAATGCGGGCCAAAAGACTCGATGCGCTCGATCCCGGCCAGTTTCTGGCCACCGTTGCCGCCGTCGAGCAGATCGTTGAGATGACCACGGCGATGCAGCCTGCTCTGTTGGTGGTGGATTCCATTCAGACGCTCACCTGCGACGAATTTCCTTCGGCGCCTGGATCGGTAACCCAGGTGCGCGAGTCGGCAGCCAGGCTGTTGAATATGGCCAAAGTCCAGAATATTCCGGTGATGCTTGTGGGCCATGTCACCAAAGAGGGCGCCATAGCCGGTCCCAAGGTGCTGGAACATATGGTGGACACCGTACTCTATTTCGAAGGTGACAGGAGTCATGCCTTCCGCATCCTCCGAACGCAGAAAAACCGTTTCGGCTCCACCAATGAGATCGGCGTCTTCGAGATGAAGGAAGAGGGCTTGGTTGAGGTGAAGAATCCCTCTGAGATTTTCCTGGCCGAACGACCGCTGGACGTACCCGGCTCGGTGGTTATACCCAGTGTCGAGGGCACCAGGCCGATTCTTGTCGAGGTCCAGGCTCTGGTCAGTCCAACCAATCTCGGTACGGCGAGGAGAACTGCCATCGGCGCCGACCCTCAGCGTCTTGCTCTGCTCTGTGCCGTCCTTGAAAAGAAGGCGGGGATGGATTTGTACGGGCACGATATCTTTCTCAACATCGCCGGCGGCATACGCATCGAAGAACCGGCGCTTGATCTGGGGGTCATCTGCGCTCTGGCCTCAAGCATGCTTGAGCGGCCCATCCCCTCGGCGACGGTGCTCTGCGGCGAAGTCGGCCTGGCCGGTGAAGTTCGAGCCGCCGGGCAGGTGGAGATGCGGCTGGCCGAGGCTGAACGGCTGGGATTCCAGCGCTTTATCATGCCAAAGGCCAATTATGACCGGCTGCACCAGAAATCGACGATGCACTGTCTGGGAATCGCCACCATCCAGGAACTCCTGGAAGTGGTCTTTAATGATGATTAGATTTGCGGCTACAAGGTGAATTCCCTATCGAATATCGCTCCCCCCTTTTACGGCGGGGCGAGACGATGTTTATCGCCTTAAAGCTGATATTCTTTTCTTCACTACATCAACAAGGAGGCACCAATGGATTTACAGAGCCATCTCGAGCGGGGGTGGAAAAATTTCATCGGGTTCATCGGCCCGGCGCTGCTGATCACTTTCGTGCAGATCGTCGTCACCATTTTCAGTTTAGGCATCCTGGCTCCGGTGACCTCGGCGGGGTATGTGCAGTCGCTTCTGCTGGCGCAACGGGAGGGCCGCACGCCTGAGGTCAAGGATCTCTTTTCCTATATGTCGCTTTTCCTGCCGCTGCTGCTGTTTGGTTTCGTTGCCTTCGTTGTCGTGATCATAGGTTTTACGCTGCTGGTACTGCCCGGATTTGCCGTGATGATCTTTCTCGCCTTTGCCTGTCTCTATCTGCTGCCGCTTATGACCGACGAGAAAATGGGTCTGCTGGAGGCTTTGAAGGAGTCCTGGAACATGGCGGTAATGGATCCTCTCGGCGACCATATTATTATCACCATTGTCTATGTGGCCATTATTTCCATCGGCGGTTCGCTGCCCTTTGTTATTCTTCTGGCGCAGCCGCTGGCGATCTTTATTCTCTTGTCGTTTTACCAGGAGCGGCGCAAGCTTGCCAAAAGCGTCGCCGGCAGTGACGTGGCAGCCAAAAGTGGCGAGGGAAGATCGGAAAAATAGCCTTTTTTCTGCAAATGTGTTTGAAAAGAGTTCACCCCTGGGGATAGACTAAGGGGTGTTTGTAATCGTGAATCTCTACCTTAGGGACGCTATGAACGAACATCACCACGAGCTGGAAGACGAAAAAGTAAATGTTGCGGTTGCTGTCTTTTTTGCCGCTGTGCTGGCCGTTATTTTTTTCCTCGGCTTTATTAACTGATCGCCCTGCCGGCGGCAAAGAAGGTGTTTTTTTTGCAGGCAATAGCAGGTCTCATACTTTGGTGAGGCAACGCTCAGCGAGCCTTGTTTGAGATTTGGAATGTGGTCGTTTTATCACCGGACCGACACCACACTCACGGCGCACATTCGTCGGCCGTTCGCTACCCAGGGACCGACGGCCGGGACGAGGGAGGGATATGAAGGATATTCTCCATGTAGACGGAAGTGAAAAAAAGGTCGTCATCTTGTTGTGCGATATGGTCCGCTATTCCCAGAAAACTGCGGAAATGCGACCCGTTGAGATTCGCGATTTTATCGTCGAATATCATCGCAATCTCCAACAGATCATTAATGATCAGGCCGGCGTGCACCAGGAGATCGAACCTTCGGCGGGAGATGGTGCCATTGCCATATTCAACAATACCGAAGGAGAAAGCAGAGGCGATGTCTGCGACAGGGCTATTCAGGCGGCGTTGAACATGGCCGTTGCCATGGAACGCGGAGTCATACCCCAAACCCGTATCGGTATTTTTGCAGGAGACATAATAGAGGCCACCATCGGCGGCAAGACCATGCGCTTCGGTGCAAGTTTCTCTGTTGCCAGCCGTCTGGAGGAGCTGTGCGGCTATTTTGGCACCAGCTTTCTCATGGACCGCGAGGTGGCCTTCTGGCAGTCCCGGCACAAGAAAAATACCGTCAGCATCGGCAAGGTGACGCCGAAAAACTTCCATCATCCCATTCATGTCTATACTGTCTACACGCCGGGCATCCACAATGTTCCCACTGAGGTCGACGCCTCCGATCTTGCCAGATTCATCGATACCAAGAACGAGGCGGTGGCCCTCTTCTGCGGTAACCAGCTGCAGGGAATCCGGGCCGACTTTCCTCTGGCCAAGGATAAGCTCAATGAGGTCCAGGAACTGTTCGTGGAAATGACCGGCAAAAAGGATGTCCCCTCAGAACGGCTGCTGGAGTATATACGCAACACCCCCTTCCCGGGAGATGAATTCAAGAAAGTGGGCATGCTGATCCGGGAAGCCACCGGTGATTCCATGGGAATTCGTCTGCTGCACCTTTCCAACGAGCTGTTGCGGGCCATGGATGTCGATTTTTATCACACCCTGGTGGTTGACACCGAGTGGGAGCGCCTGTTCAAACTCATCTGGAAGAAAAAGGGTGATGTCATAGTCAGAGTCAATGATCCGCCCAACGGTGTCTATTACATCGATAACGGCAGCGTCAACGCCCTTGACGAGAACGGGGAGCTCATCACCACCCTGACGGCCGGCAATGTCTTCGGTGAGATGGCGTATTTCTCCAGCAGCCGTACCAGGAATGCCACGGTCATTGCCAATACCGACGCCGTCCTGCGGCGAATATCGGGTGAGGATTTCGAGAAACTGCCAGTTATAATGAAGATATTCGAACGCATCGCCAAAAATCGCCGCGGCGGACAGCGCACTCGGTAAAAAAAAAAGGCCCACCCCCGTCTGGGAGCAGGCCTTGGAATGGTGACTCGCGGTTCTTATTCGGCAACAAGAACGACATACTGGCTGAATCGCCCGGATTTGACCCGTAACAGCATCCTGTTGGGGGTATTGCCCTCCTCCTCGAGGATGGTCTTCAGCTCGTCGATGCTGGTAACGCGCTGGCGGTTCACCTCCTGAATGAGCTGGCCGGGCTGCAGTCCAGCTGAAGCGGCTACGCCTCCCGGTTCGACATCGCCTATGAGTATGCCCTTCTCGCCTTCATAGCCGAGCTGTTCGGCAAGCTCGGGAGTAAGTTCCTGAAAGCTCATACCGAAGCGTTCGAGAAATTTTTCAGCGCCACTGCCCGGTGTCTGGGCAATCCTGCCGAAATCGCTTGGCTGTTCGCCGATGACGACATCGATGGTTTTTTCCTTGCCGTTGCGAACCACTGTCAGTGTTGCTTCGGTTTTCGGCACGATCAGGGCGATGCGGTTGCGCAACTCGTTGACATTTGCCAGTTCGACGCCGTTAAGCTCGACGATGACATCCCCCTGTTCAACGCCAGATTTGGCGGCCGGCGAACCATCCTGAACCTCACTGACGAGAATGCCTCGGGCTTTTTCCAGGCCGAAGGATCTGGCCAGTTTTTCATCAACATCCTGGAGGGCGACACCAAGCCAGCCCCGTGTAACCTTGCCGTGTTGCTGCAGCTGATCGTT